>VBCP01000354.1:2885-5196 GCA_005888925.1 Betaproteobacteria bacterium
CGCTTCAGGGCACCTCGTCCTACTGCCTGCGCCATTCATTCGCGATGCGGCTGCTCGATCGCGGGGTGGGCATCAAGGTGATCGGCGACCTGCTTGGCCATCGTACTTTGGAGAGCACCTGTGTCTATCTCCGGCTGCAGACCGGGACCCTACGAGACGTCGCGCTCCCTCTGCCCGCGCCGGTCACCAGCATTGTGGAGGGCGCCGCATGAGCCCGATCCCGCAGGAGAGCGCATTTGACCGGGCGATCGACCGGTATTTGCAAAGACAACGCTCGCTTGGGCGCGGTTATGTCCATGAGGAACGGGTCATCGACGCGCTGCGGCGCTTCCTGAAGAAGAACGGCTGTGACGACCTCGATCAGGCGGCCTTCGATGTGTGGTGTGCGTCGCAAGGCCCTCTCGCCGCGAACACGCGCCGCAATCGCCAGCGTATTGTGCGCAATTTCTGCCTCAACCGTCAGCGCGCCGAGCCGACCTGCTTCGTCCCCGATATCAACCGCTTTCCGCGCCGCTGTCCGCATGCGCCGCCGGTCATCTTCGGGCCGGCTGAAGTTGCAAGGATGTTGGCTGTGGCCGACAGCTTGGCACCGACGGCAAGCTCACCGCTTCGGCCAGCCGTGATGCGACTCGCCGTGGTTCTGCTCTACACGGCAGGGCTGCGACGCGGCGAACTGCTGCGCCTCACTCTGGCAGACGTCGATCCACACCACGGCGTCTTGTGCATTCGTGAGTCGAAGTTCCACAAGTCTCGCATCGTTCCGTTGTCGCCGGACGCTTCTCGGGAGCTGAAGGCATACCTGACGAAGCGGCGCCGACCTCCCTTGAGCTGCTCAGCGGACTCACCCTTGCTTTGCCACGTCAAGGGGGGTGTGCGCGGCTACACTGGGACCGGCTTAGGCGACGGCATCCACGCGCTATTCCGATCGGCCGAAGTTCGCGGCGCCGACGGACGGACGCCGCGCGTCCATGACTTTCGTCACAGCTTCGCCGTCGGGTCGCTGTTGCGCTGGTACCGGCAAGGCGCCGACGTCCAATCCAATCTGCCCAAGCTCGCGATGTATATGGGGCACGTCTCGATCGTCTCTACTGCCTATTACCTGCGGTGTATCCCGGAACTCGCCGCGGCAGCCAGCCTTCGGCTCGAGACCCATTACGGCCACCTCATCACGGGAGGGGCGGCATGAGAGCCCAACGACCCAACGACCTTGGCAGGTCCGTCGAGCGGTTCTTCCGCGAGTATCTGCCGATGCTTCGTGGCACGAGCCGACACACGATACGCAACTATCGTGATGCCGTCGTTCTGTTCCTGCGGTTTGCCGCGGCCCAAGAAGCGACGGCCATCGAGGATCTGGACCTCGGCGACTTCACCGCCCAGCGGGTTCGAGACTTCCTGGCTTTTCTTGAGGCCGAGCGTCACAACGGCATCGCTACCCGCAACGCTCGGCTGGCGGCGCTGCATACATTTGCTCGCTTCCTCGTCAGCGAGCAGCCCGCCTATCTGGCCGAGTTGCAGCGCGTGCTGGGGGTGCCGTTCAAGCGCGGCGCGCGGAACGCGCCGATCGAATACCTTGAACCGGGCGAGGTCGAAGCGCTGCTCAAGTCCATCGATCGCTCGACGCCTTCAGGTAAACGCGACTATGCCCTGTTCGCACTGATGCTCAATACGGGCGCCCGCGTTCAGGAGATCCTCGATCTGCGCCTATGCGACATACGAACCGAGCCGCCCTACCAGGTCCGCCTGCGTGGCAAGGGCGGCAAGACCCGACTCTGCCCGATTTGGCCTCAAACCGCGCAGCTCCTGCGAGAGCTCTCCCAGCGCGCAGCTCAGTCCGGGGACAGTGAAGCGCCGCTCTTCGTGAACCGTCAGGGCGCTAAACTCACCCGCTTCGGTGTCCGCTACCTGCTCAAAAAGCACATCGAAGTCGGCGCCACAGCAATCGCCACCCTGCGGGAGAAGAGGATCCATCCGCATTCCTTGCGGCATACGACAGCCATATTTCTGCTGAAGGCCGGGGTCGACTTTGCAACGATCAGTCAGTGGCTCGGGCATTCGACGCTGAATACGACCATGACCTACGCCAGGGCGGATCTCGATCTGAAACGTCAGGCGCTGATGCAGGTGTTTCCCGAGATCCTCGCGCCGCCTCGCGCCGGTCACGTGGCATCTGCCGCCGTCAACATCGTCGATTGGCTGAAACGGCTGTGATCCCCCGCCTCAAGATTATGTGGAGTTGGCGGCCGTCAAAACTGCTTCAGCCCTTGCTGCCGATCCTCAGCTCCACATAACTGCGCGCTGCACATAAGTCGAG
>VBCP01000355.1 GCA_005888925.1 Betaproteobacteria bacterium
CGTCGAACGGAATCTTGGTGCGCTTCGGATCGTGATGCAGGCCCTGCTCGTGGTAGTCGTCGCGGTAGAACGCGATGTCCATCAGGCCGAGCGGCGTGGAGAGCGCGAGCAGGCCGTGCAGCCGCTCGGCGAGCCAGGCACCGCCGGTGTAAAGTCCGATCATGGCGCTCTTCGGCCCGAGGCGTGGCGCGAGCTCGGCGACGAGCTGCTGGCAGAGGTTTTCCGCGTCAGGCAGCTTCATGGAAGTATTGCTCCAGCAGTAACTGGGCGGCCACGGAGTCGACGGATCTGTTCTTCACTCCGCGCAGCAGACTCTCGGCCTCGACCGAGCTAAAGCGCTCATCCACCCGCGCCACCGGCAGGCGAAAGCGTCCTTCGAGCTGGCGCGCGAAGCGCTCGACTCGGCGCGCGAGCGGATGCTCGCCGTTCGCCGCGACCGGCAGGCCGATGACGAGCTGCGCGGGTTGCCATTCCTTCACCAGGCGGCCGATGGCATCGAACCCCGGCGCGGCGATCGGCGGCAGCGGATGCGCCGTGCCGAGCTCGGGCTCCCCGACCGCTACTCCAATACGCTTTAAACCGAAGTCGAAGGCAAGGACGGTACGCGCCGAGCGCTCAGGCATGTCCTGCTTCATCCTGCAGGCTCGCGTAGTCGATGCCGAGCAACTGCATCGCCTGGGCAAGGCGCTCTTCGGCCGGGATGTCGAAGAGGATCGCATCGCGCGCTTCGACCGTCAGCCAGGCGTTCTGCGAGAGTTCCTGCTCGAGCTGGCCCGGCGACCAGCCCGCATAGCCGAGCGTCACCAGCATCCGCTTGGGGCCCTCGCCGCGCCCGACCGCCTCGAGGATGTCCTTCGAGGTGGTGAGGCCGATCATCTCGCGTACCCGCAGCGTCGACTGCCAGTTGCCGGCGGGCTCGTGCAGCACGAAGCCGCGGTCGGTCTGCACCGGGCCGCCGAAGTAGATCGGCGCTTCGGAAAGCGCCGCATCGGTGATGGAGAGCGACAGGCGCTCGAACAGCGCCTGCAGCGTCATGTCGATCGGGCGATTCACCACCAGGCCGAGCGCGCCCTGGTCGTTGTGCTCGCAGATGTAAGTGAGGGTCTTCGAGAAGTACGGATCGGCCATGTTCGGCATGGCGATCAGGAAGTGATGCGTCAGATTGATCGAGGACATGCGCCCTTGCGGCGCATTTTACCGTATCAGATCTCCACCATCTCGAAATCTTCCTTGCGCGCGCCGCACTCCGGGCAGGTCCAGTTCATCGGCACCTCTTCCCAGCGCGTGCCGGGCACGATGCCTTCGTCTGGCAGACCCGCCGCCTCGTCGTACACGAAGCCGCAGATGAGGCACATCCACGTCTTATATTGCACCTGATTTTCGGTCATAGAATGGGCCGGGATATTAACGCATGTCGTCCGCTCCACCCGCGGCGGTGCTCAGCTTCGCCGCATCCGATCCGACCGGCGGCGCGGGGCTCCAGGCCGACCTTCTCACCATCGCTGCGCTCGGCTGTCATCCGCTCTCGGTGGTGACCGCGCTCACCGTGCAGGACACGCACGGCGTCGAGCGCGTGATGGCGATCGAGCCCTCGTGGATCAGCGAGCAGGCGCGCCGCGTGCTCGCGGATATCGAGGTCGCGGCCTTCAAGGCCGGCGTGCTCGGCTCGGCGCAGAACGTGCGCGCGGTGAGTGAGCTCGTCGCCGAGCACGCCGAAGTGCCTTTCGTCGTCGATCCCGTGCTGGCGAGCGCACGCGGTGACCCATTGGCGGAGCGCGACGCGATCGAAGCGCTGCGCGAGCTGATCCTCCCGCGCACCACGGTGCTCACGCCAAACAGCCTCGAGGCGCGGCGCCTCGCCGGCGGCGCCACGGATCTCGCCGAGTGCGCGCGGCGCCTCATCGATCAGGGATGCGAATACGTGCTCATCACCGGCACACACGAGCAAGGCAGCGAAGTGCTGAACACGCTGTACGACGAAAGCGGCGTCGTGCGGCAAGATCGCTGGCCGCGGCTGCCCGCGAGCTACCACGGCTCGGGCTGCACGCTCGCCGCGGCGATCGCGGCGCGCCTGGCGCAGGGCCTCGAGCCGGCGGACGCGGCGCGCGAGGCGCAGCACTTCACCTGGCAATCGCTCGCCGCCGGCTTCAAGCCCGGCGGCGGGCAGTACCTGCCGAACCGCTTCTTCCGCCGGTGAAGCTGCGCGGGCTCTATGCCGTCACGCCGGAAGGCGGCGACGTCGAAAGAAAGCTGCGCCTTGCGCTCGAAGGCGGCATCGCACTTCTCCAATACCGCAGCAAGTCCATCAACCGTTCGCGAGCCCAGGCGGTGGTAGGGCTCGCGCGCGAGTTCGGCGTGCCGGTGATCGTCAACGACGACGTCGAGCTCGCGCTCGAGCTCGGCGCCGACGGCGCGCACCTCGGCCGCGACGATGGCGCCCTCTCCATCGCCCGCCGGCGGCTAAGCGGCAAGCTGCTTGGCGCATCGTGCTACAACGATCTGGCGCTCGCGCGCGCGGCGGTCCAGGCAGGAGCGGACTACGTCGCCTTTGGCAGCGTGTTTCCCTCGCCGACCAAACCGCAGGCGGTGCGCGCGCCCCTCGGGCTGTTCAAAGAAGCACGGGCGCTCGGCGTGCCGCTCGCCGCGATCGGCGGCATCACCCTGGCCAGCGCGCCGCAGCTGATCGCCGCCGGCGCCGATCTCGTCGCCGTGATCTCCGATCTGTTCGATGCGCCAGACATCCGGCAACGGGCGCGCGATTATGGGAAGCTCTTCGCATGAAAAATGAAACGCTGTTCGAACGCGCGCAGCGCGTGATTCCTGGGGGCGTCAACTCGCCGGTGCGCGCCTTCCGCGCCGTGGGCGGCACGCCGCGCTTCTTCGAGCGCGCCTCGGGGCCGCATCTGTGGGACGCCGAGGGCCGCCGCTACATCGACTACGTCGGCTCGTGGGGACCGATGGTCCTCGGACACACGCATCCGGCCGTCGTGTCCGCCGTGCAGGCCGCGGCGGCGCGAGCGCTCTCCTATGGCGCGCCCACCGCCGAGGAGACGCTGCTGGCGGAGCGCCTTTGCGAGCTCATGCCTTCGCTCGAGCGCGTGCGGCTCGTGTCCTCAGGCACCGAGGCCACCATGACGGCGATCCGTCTGGCGCGCGGCTTCACGGGACGCAAGCTGATCGTGAAGTTCGAAGGCTGCTATCACGGCCACGCCGACGCGCTGCTGGTGAAGGCCGGCTCGGGCGCCCTTACGTTCGGCCACCCGAGCTCGGCCGGCGTGCCCGAAGAGACGGCGGCGCAGACGCTGGTGCTGAACTACAACGACGCGGATCAGCTTCGTGCGCTGTTTGAAAAGCAGGGGACGCAGATCGCCGGGGTCATCGTCGAGCCGGTGGCGGGCAACATGAATCTCGTGCTGCCGGCGCCGGGCTTCCTGGAGGGGCTGCGCGAGCTGTGCACGCAGAGCGGCGCACTGCTGATCCTCGACGAGGTCATGACCGGCTTTCGCGTCGCGCTCGGCGGCGCGCAGGCACGCTATGGCATCCGTCCCGACCTGACCACGCTCGGCAAGGTGATCGGCGGCGGGCTGCCGCTCGGCGCGCTGGGCGGCAGGCGCGAGGTGATGGAAAAGCTAGCGCCGCTCGGTCCGGTGTACCAGGCGGGCACGCTGTCGGGCAATCCGATTGCAGTTGCCGCTGGCCTCGCGACGCTGCAGCTGGTGGTGCAGCCGCGACTGCTCGAGCGCATCGAGAGCACCGCGAGGATGCTCACCGAAGGTTTGCTAACGGAAGCGCGCAAGGCCGGCGTCACGTTCTCGTCGCAATCGATCGGCAGCATGTTCGGCATTTACTTCCGCGACGCGCCGCCCAGGAGCTTCGCCGAAGTCATGCAATGCGATCGCGAGCACTTCAACCGTTTCTTCCACGCGATGCTCGAGCAGGGCGTGTATCTCGCGCCCTCGGCCTATGAAGCCGGCTTCGTCTCTGCTGCGCACGGCGAGGCCGAGATCGACGCCACGCTCGCCGCCGCGCGCGCCGCGTTCGCGAAGCTGCGGTAACTGGAACAAACTTTGCGTGGGGTTGCCGGTCAAACGGGAAGCACTATGACGATTCCGATCAGGGAACTCTCGCGGGCCGAGCGGAACGCGCTGCACGAGCATTTCATCGCGCTGGACCGGCACGACCGCAGGCTGCGCTTCGGCACGCCGCTCGGCGACCCTACGGTGCACTCCTATGTCGAGCGCATCGATTTCACGCACGACGCAGTCTTCGGCATAGCCGATGACGAGCTGAAGCTGCTCGGCGTCGCGCATCTTGCGCGCTCCCGAGGACATGCCGAACTCGGCGTTTCGGTGCTTGAGGGCCACCGCGGGCGCGGCATCGGCGGAGCATTGCTCAGCCGCACTCACTTGCATGCCCGCAACTGGGGCGTGCACGCCCTTTTCATGCACTGTCTCACCGAGAACGCGCAGATGATGCGCCTCGCGCGCCGGCAGAACATGGACATCGTCGCCGAGGCCGGGGAAGCCGACGCCTGGCTGAAGCTGCCGCCGGCGGACGCCGCCAGCCACTTCGGCGCTGTCTTCGCGCAGCGCGTGGCGCTCTTCGACTATGCGCTCAAGGCACAGCTCTCCATGGCGCGCACGCTGGCGGGCGCGCTCACACCAGGAATAGCGTCGCCAGTCCAAGGAAAATGAAGAAGCCGCCGGAGTCGGTGCAGGCGGTGATCAGCACCGAGGAGCCGACGGCCGGATCGCGCCCGAAGCGCTCGCGCAGCCGCGGGATCGCCACCCCCATCACGGCGGCAAGCACCAGGTTGAGCACCATGGCGAGCGCCATGACGCCGCCCAGGGCCACGTTGCCGTAGAACGCATAGGCGACGAGGCCAAGCAGCGTGCCCCACACCACGCCGT
>VBCP01000356.1:0-3892 GCA_005888925.1 Betaproteobacteria bacterium
TACGGATCGCGTCCATCACCGCCTGCTCGGTCTCCTGGTCGAGCGCGCTTGTCGCCTCGTCGAAGATCAGCACCTCCGGATCGCGATAGAGCGCCCGCGCGATCACCAGGCGCTGGCGCTGGCCGCCGGAGAGCCGCACCCCACGCTCGCCGGTGAGCGTGTCATAACCTTCGGCCAGCGAAGTGATGAAGTCGTGAATGTTCGCGAGCCGCGCCGCGCGCTCGACGGCCGGCTGCGATATCGCCTCGTCCGGCAAGCCGAACGCGATGTTGCGCCGGATGGTGTCATCGAGAAGAAACGGCACCTGCGGAACGTAGCCGATGCGCCTGCGCCATGCCAGCGCCGCTTCTGCGTCGAGCCGAGCGCCGCTCAACCAGATGGTCCCTTCGCTTGGTTGGAGAAGCCCGGCGATGAGATCGATGACCGTGCTCTTGCCGGCGCCGGTGGCGCCGACGAGGCCAACTGTCGCGCGCGCGGGGATTTCCATGCTCGCCCGCTCGAGCACCGGTGTGGCGATGCCTGGGTAGCGGAACGTCACGACCTGCAGCCTGATCGGGGGATTGAGCGGTACCGCGGCCGAGCCCGCATCGCGCGGCGCCGGGGGTGACTTGCCCGGCGCCGTTAGCCCGGCGAGCGTTTCGACGATGCGAGCGTTTTGCTGAAGCAGCATCGCGTTCACATAGATCTGCTGAAACTGCGGAAGCAGCCGATAAGCCGCGAATACATAGAAGGCTAGCAGCGGCGCCGCGGTCTGCCAGCCGCCAAGCTTGTGGCTCAGGTACACCGCAAGGCCGAGCATGAGCGCGAACGCTGCGGTTTCGATGACATAGCGCGGCATTACGCTGACCACCACGCCATACACGTATTGCCGCGCGAGCGTATGCGACGCGCTGCGGAACCTGCCGGCGAAATGGGCTTCGCAGCCCAACATGCGAAGCTCGCGCACACCGCCGACCGTCTCGGTCGCGATGCCGCTGATGCGCTCCCGCGCGTTGAAGGCTACGTCGCCGCTTTTCCTTACCCGGCCCTGGAGCTGGCGATAGACGCCGGCGTACAGCGCCGCCATCAGCAGTATCACGCCAAGGGATACCGAGGGATCAACCGCCAGCACAAGCAGCACGACAGCCAGAGTCACGATGATGCGGGAGACGAGGATCAGCACCGGCATGAAAACGAGATTGGCAAAGCGCTCGGTCTCAAACACCACGTTCTTCACTACCGCCGATGAGTGAACATCGAAAAAGTATTCGTAGGGTTTGCTCAAGTAGGCGTCAAAGACCCTGCCGGAGAGGCGTCGCCATACGGCCCACGTGAGCCTCGCCGAGAGCCACGTGACGACAAAGGCAAGCAAGTTGCTGAATGCGATCAGCGCGAACGCCAAGCCTGCTAGCACATAAGGGTCGCGCGTGGGCAGCAGGCGCGTACATACTCCTGCTGCGGGAGCGCCCAGCCTCGCGCAAGGGTCGACCGCTGAAGTAAGAACCGCCACGAGCGGGACCACGGAAATGAGACCCGTCACCTCGGCAAGACCGACCATCAGCATCGTGCCGGCGAGAAGGAGCGACCGGCGTCTTTCCAGGGGAGTGAGAAGCGTCCAGAGCTGTCGGACGGTGCGAATCACGGGCGCCGCATCCGCGTCGCCACCGTTTCCAATACGCCATCGGCGAACCCTCGCCAAAAGGCGAGCCGGGTCACGAAGCCGTTGAACAGCTCTCCAAACGCGCGCCACGGAGATTTCCGATGAAGCGCATGCAGGAACGCCACCCCACGCGACCGTCCCATGCTTTCATAGAACACCGCATTCCCGGGGGCGAGGCGTTGGCGTTTCGCTTGCGCCGTGCCGTCTGCGATTGCGGAGAAAATTCGTGTGAACTGCAGCTCAGAAGCGAGTTCCATGCGATGCCGCTCGCTTGCGGCGGCAGCGAGGATCACGGAATACGGCGATATCGACATCGGGCTTAAACCAATACTCTACGCACGGCGTCCACTCGCACAGGCAAAAGCGCTCCATCGCGGCGAGCTCGAATGGTCGGCCCTTGATCTGCCCGAAGCGGGTCCGGAACGGGTCATGCCGCAGGATCCAACGCGGCGGATTCGTGCCTGTGAAGTTGAGGTTGATCTTGCTGCGGCGAAACACGTCGAGCACCTCGGCGTCAGCGATTCGGCCGCGGCGGCTTCCGGCGCCGAAATCGGCGACGGCGATGCCGCGCGATTCCAGATATTGCACATAATCCCGGCGTCCCGGCTTCGACATGTCGCCGACGAAGGAAACGTCGATATCCTCCGGTACCGTCGCCAAGTCTCGATAGGACTGCGGTTGCTGCAGCTGCGCGAGATAAGCTGGAATCCCAGCCTGCTTCAGCCACTCCGCTGCGGCGATGTCAGTCGTGATGACTGCGCTGCACGACTGGTAGAAGAACTTCGCCTGCTCGAAGTAGATCTCGTCGTCATAGCCGAGCCCGATGACCAGGCAGCGTTCGCGCAGGCTGTTGAGGAACTCGGGACGCAGATAGGCATAGCTGCTCGGAAACTGGCTATAGACAAGCATTCGTGCCCCGGAGCGTTGCAGGGCCTCGATGATCTGCGCTTCAAGAGCAGATTGGCCGCGCTCCAGGTACAAGGCACGATAGTCCAGCGCCTCGAAGCGGCGGAAAAGCGTGCGAAAAAAATCTGCGAAGCGCGCGTAGACCGGATGGTCGAGTCCCGGTACCAACCATAGGGCGGTCGCCTCAACCATAACCGGCTTCAGGACGGCGCCGAAGTGAGTGGCGCACCCAGCGGGCGCGGCTTGAAAGCCAAGCGGCAAGGCGCGATGTTCGCGCCGCGACCAGCAGACCCATCGCGGCGAACCAAAAGGCCGCATAGAGCTTGCAATGCCCGGTTCGCAGCAAAAGAAAAAGCTCCTTCACGAACAGCACCGGACGCGCCGCGAACAGAAAGATGACCAGGTATTTGAGACGCCAGGCGCCGAATCCCGACCAGAATTGCCGGTCGACACACACCGGCCCTTGATTCGCAGGTCTGCGATGGACGCGAGCGCGCGCATCGAGGTCCCCCGCCAGCCGTCGGCCGAAGATCTCCTCGTCATAGTCCCGGACCGCGCGCTCGTAGGACCGCTTGGCCATCTGCTCGCGCAACTCTTCATGCTCCAGATAGAAGCGGATTTTCTCGACCAGTTCCTTCTCATTGCTGAATACGTCGATCTCTTTGCCAACGTCAAAAAGGGTCTCGATGCCGGGGGCATGCTCCGAAAGAACAAATGAGCCACTAAGCGCAATCATCGAACAACGGCCCTTGATGTGCCGTATGCGGCGGTTGATCGACAGATCTTTGTCCAGGGGCGTCTTCAAGCTGCTGCCGGTGAAATTTAGATTGATGCGCGAAGTACGGAAGATATCGACGACTTTAGCTCGGCTCACCACGCCGGCCGCAGTACCCGCGCCGTAGGCGATGAAGTCTATGCCCGACGTGGCGAGCGCCTGCGCGTACTCCCTGCGCCCCACCTTGCCATGCATCGCGCCGACGAACGAGACATCGATTTCCTTCCGCGCGCCTGGTATCGGATGGAAGATTTTCCGACTGAAAGCCCCGGGAAGGAAGCGCGCCTCGACGCCATAGAGGCGGTAGCGCTCGCACAAAGGATTTGTGCTGAGCACGAAATCGAAGCATTGAGCGTAGTACCTGTGCGAGACGTCGAAATAATGCTCGTCGTCCCCGAGCAGCAGCACGCGAAAAACGCCTTGCAGGAAATCGCGGAAGAACGACGGCCGAAAGTCGAACTCCATACCGAGCGGATAGACAAGGATGCCGACGCTCTGGTGCTGTATCGCGTGGAGAAGCGCACGCTCAAGTCCCGCCATCCCCCCTTGCCGATACGCGGCTTCGGGGTCGA
>VBCP01000356.1:3974-9204 GCA_005888925.1 Betaproteobacteria bacterium
CCGTGATTTGACGTCGACGAAGACCGCGCCGGGAGCGGCCTTCGCCTTGTATTCGCCAATCGCACGGCCGAGCAGCTGGCGATGTGGAACAGCGAGCACGAGGAGCTCAGCGCGAGGAAGGGCGTCCCAAGACTCGAGCTTGATGCCGTATTCGTGCTCCGCTTCCTGCGGATCGACGACGGGGTCGTGGACGTGCACTTCCAGCCCGTAGCTGCGCAGCTCGGCAATAAGATCCGCGACTTTGGAATTGCGAAGGTCCGGGCAGTCTTCCTTGAAGGCAAGCCCGGCGACGATCGCTTTCGAGCCGTGCGCGGCGAAGCCGGCCTGCGACAGGCGCTTCACCGCCATCTCGGCGACGAAGCGCGCCATGCCGTCGTTGATGCGCCGCCCGGCGAGGATCACCTCGGGCTGGTAGCCGAGCATCTCGGCTCTGTGCGTCAGGTAATAGGGATCGACGCCGATGCAGTGGCCGCCCACAAGGCCGGGATGGAACGGCAAGAAGTTCCACTTGGTGGCAGCGGCGCGCAGCACCTCGCTGGTGTCGATGCCCATGCGGTGGAAGATGATCGCGAGCTCGTTCATCAGCGCGATGTTCAGGTCACGCTGCGTGTTCTCGATCACCTTGGCGGCCTCGGCGACGCGGATGCAGCTCGCGCGGTGCACGCCGGCGAGCGCGACCTGCGCATAGAGCTGCGCGACGCGCTCGAGGGTTTCCGGACTGTCGCCCGAGACGACCTTCGTAATGGTGCTCAGCCGGTGGGCCTTGTCGCCGGGGTTGACGCGCTCGGGGGAGTAGCCGACGTTGAAGTCCTTGCGCCAGCGCATGCCGGAGGCGCGCTCGAGCGCGGGCACGCAGTCTTCCTCGGTGCAGCCCGGATACACGGTCGATTCGATGACCACCGTCGCCCCGCGCTTCATGTTGCGGCCCGCCGTTTCCACCGCGGAAAGCAGCAGGCTCAGGTCGGGCCGGTGCGCCGCGTCGACCGGCGTGGGCACGGCGATGATCAGGAAGTCCGCCTCGCGCAAGGGGTCCGGATCGCCGGTAACCTGGAGCTGGCGCGCCGAAGCGAACTCTTCGGCGGACACTTCGCCGGTGGCGTCGCGCCGCTCCTTGAGGCGAGAGATCTTGCGGTGGTCGCGGTCGTAGCCGATGGTCGGGCAGGCGGCGCCGAAGGCCACCGCCAGCGGCAGCCCGACGTAACCCAGTCCGATGACGGCGACTTTCATTTGTAGTAGTCCCGGTACCAGTCGACGAAGCGGCGAATGCCGGTCTCGATCGGCGTCGTGGGCTTGAAGCCGATGGCAGCCGAAAGCTCGGCGGTGTCGGCATAGGTAGAGGGCACGTCACCCGGCTGCATGGGCTGCAAGTCGAGCACGGCCTTGCGGCCCAGGCACTGCTCGAGGATCTCGATATAGCGCATCAGTTCCACCGGCTGATGGTTGCCGATGTTATAGAGCCGCCACGGTGCGCTCGAGCGGGCGCTGTCGGGCTGTTCCGCGTTCCAGAGCGGGTCGGGGGTCGCCGGCCGGTCGATGACCCGCGCCACGCCTTCGACGATGTCGTCGATGTAGGTGAAATCGCGGATCATCTTGCCGCGGTTGAACACCGGCAGCGGCTCGCCCGCAAGGATGCCGCGGGTAAACTTGAAAAGCGCCATGTCGGGCCGCCCCCACGGGCCGTACACCGTGAAGAACCGCAGCCCGGTGCACGCCAGGCCGTAGAGGTGCGCGTAGCAGTGCGCCATGAGCTCGTTGGCCTTCTTCGTCGCCGCATAGAGCGAGACCGGATGATCGACGTTGTCGTGCTCCGAGAACGGCAGGCGTTTATTGGCGCCGTAGACCGAGGACGACGAGGCATAGACGAGATGGCGCACGCCGCCGTGGCGGCAGCCTTCGAGCACGCGGCCGAAGCCGACCAGGTTCGAGTCGATGTAGGCCTGCGGGTTGTCGATCGAGTAGCGCACGCCGGCCTGGGCGGCGAGATGGACCACGGTCTCGAAGCGCTGGCGGCTGAAAAGCGCCTGCATCGCCCCGGCGTCGGTGATGTCCGCTTTGACGAACTCGAATCCCGGTTTGCCCGCCGCGCGCGCAAGCCTCGCCTCCTTCAGTCGCACATCGTAGTAGTGGTTCAGATTGTCGAGGCCGGTGACGCGCTCGCCGCGCTCAAGCAGCCGCAATGCCAGGGCGGAGCCGATGAAGCCGGCGGCGCCGGTGATGAGGATGTGCATCGTCGTGCGGCTATCGTAGCACCGTGTAGCATTCTGCTCCGGCGATGAGCGACCAAGCCGCGCAGCGACGCTATCTCGACGGCGAGTACCGTAAAGCGAATCCGACGTGGGACCAGGAAGACTCTCCTTGGAAGGCGTCGCTCGTGCGCGAGCTCATCGTGCAAGCGGGCATTGCGGCCACGAGCATCGCAGAAGTCGGCTGCGGCGCGGGCGGCGTGCTCGCCGAGCTGCGCGGCGCTTTCCCGCAGGCGAGGCTGTCGGGCTTCGATATTTCTCCCGACGCGGCGCAGTTCTGGCGCCAGCATGCGGCGGCGCGCGTCGAGTACACGCTCGGCGATTTCTTCCAGCTTGCCGGCGAGCGGCGCTACGACGTGATCCTGGTGCTCGATGTGCTGGAGCATCTCGCCGACCCGATGGCGTTTCTCGCGCGCCTGCGTCTGCACGCCGGGCACTTGATCCTGCATATCCCGCTCGACCTCTCGGCGTTCAGCGTGCTGCGCGAAACGCCGCTGCTCTATGTGCGCCGGAAGGTCGGCCACCTCCATTACTACACCCGGTCGCTCGCGCTCGCGCTGCTCGAGGAGTGCGGCTACGAGGTGCGCGAGGCCCGCTATACCGGCGCGGCGTTCAATGCGCCCCAGCGCACGTGGAAGACGCGGGCGGCCAGCCTCGCGCGCCGCGCCGTGTATGCCTTGGGCAAGGATCTCGGCGTGCGCCTGCTGGGCGGCGAAACGCTGCTGGTGCTGGCCCGCCCACGCCCCTGACGTGCGGATTCTGGTCCTCAGCCAGTATTTCTGGCCAGAGAGTTTCCGCATCAACGATGTCGTCGCTGGCCTCGTCGAGCGCGGCCACGCGCTCACCGTGTATACCGGGATGCCGAACTATCCCGGCGGGCGCTTCTTCGACGGCTACGGTTTCCTCGGCCCGCGCTTTGAGAAGTACCGCGGCGCCGAGGTGCGCCGTGCGCCGGTCCTCGCGCGGGGCTCGGGCAGCGGGCTGCGCCTCGTGCTGAACTACGCCTCGCATGCCCTGCTTGCGACGCTGCTCGCGCCGTGGCTCGCGCGCGGCGCCTTCGATGCGATCCTGGTGTTCGAGCCCTCCCCGATGACCATCGGCATCCCGGGGCGCTGGCTGCGGGCAGCGAAGCGCGCGCCGCTCCTGTTCTGGGTGCAGGATCTGTGGCCGGAAAGCCTGTCGGCCACGGGCGCGGTGACCAACACCGCCGTGCTCTCGGCGGCCGATCGCCTGGTGCGCTGGATTTACCGCGGCTGCGACCGCGTCCTCGTGCAGTCGGAGGCGTTCGTCGCCTCGGTCGCCGCCCACGGGGTGCCGCGCGAATGCATCCACTATCTGCCGAACAGCGCGGAGGCCTTCTATCGCCAGCTCGAGCCCGGACGCGACGATCCCGAAGCGCAGGAGCTGCCCGCCGGATTCCGCGTGATGTACGCGGGGAACATCGGCGCGGCGCAGGCTTTCGCCACCATCCTGAGCGCCGCCGAGCTTCTGCGCGCTGAAACCAGCATCCAGTGGGTGGTGCTCGGCGATGGCCGCATGCGCTCGTGGGTCGAGGCGCAGATCCGCGATCGCGGCCTCGCCGGGTGTTTCCACCTGCTCGGGCAGCGCCCGCCCGAGCGCATGGCGCGCTACTTCGCCCACGCCGACGTGCTGCTCGCCACCCTGCGGCGCGAGCCGATCTTTGCGTATACAATTCCCTCGAAGATTCAGTCCTATCTCGCTTGCGGCAAACCGGTGATCGCCGCGCTCGAAGGCGAAGGTGGCCGCATCATCCGGGACGCCGGGGCAGGCTGGGTCGTCCCGCCGGAAAATCCAAAAGCTCTCGCGGACGCAGTGCTCGCCGCCAGCCATACTCCAGGACCCGAGCTAAAGGCGATCGGCGACCGCGGCGCGGCGTGCTTTCGCGAGCATTTCGATCGCGAGAAGCTGCTGACGCGCCTGGAACAGCTTCTGCGCGAGGCGGCCGCTCGATGAGAATCCTGATGCTCGGCGGCGACGGCATGCTCGGCCACCAGGTGTTCCTCGAGCTTCGCGGCCGCCACGATGCCAGGGTGACGCTGCGCCAGCCACTCGAGGCGTACTCGGCGAGCGGCATTTTTTCACCTGGCAATGCGTTTGCCGGCATCGACGTTCGCGGGCGCGACAGCCTCAACGCGGTGTTCGAACGATTCAGGCCGCAGGCGGTAGTCAACGCAATCGGCATCATCAAGCAGCGTCCCGAAAGCGAAGACGCCATCGTCAGCCTCGAGGTGAACTCGCTCCTGCCGCATCGGCTGGCCGTCGCGTGCCGCGCCGCCGGCGCGCAGCTCGTTCAGCTCTCTACGGATTGCGTCTTTTCAGGCGACCGTGGCCGCTACCGCGAGGAAGATCGGACCGATCCGACCGACCTGTACGGCCGCACGAAACTGCTCGGCGAGGTGAGCGGCGAAGGCGCGATCACGCTGCGCACTTCGATGATCGGGCTCGGTCTGAACCGCAAGACCAGCCTGATCGACTGGTTTCTCGCGCAAAAGGGTCGCATCACCGGATTTCGCGGGGCGCTGTTCTCGGCGTTCACCACGATATCGGCATCGCGCACCGCGGCGCACATCTCCGGGTAGCTGCGCACGTCGCCAATGCGGAACTCGAGCACGTTCATGAAATTGCGGAAGATCACCTCGTCGGTGGCCTCGCGCCGGTGCAGGTAGCTCATGCGCATGTCGTGCTGCTTCGCCTCGTCGCGCGAGAACACGATCACCTTCTTCGGCGTGCCGAGCTCGTTGGACAGCACGCGGCGCACGAGCGTGCTGCCCATGGAGCCCGTGCCGCCGGTCACTAGGATGGCCTTGTCCTGGAAGATCATGCCGCCTTTCCCTTGATGTCTTTCGCCAGCTCGTCGAGCATCTCGCCCCACGAGGGCGGCTGGTAATCGAACACTCGGCGAAAGCGCGTCGAATCCAGGCTGCGGTCCAGGCGGGGCTCGTCCGCCGGAACGATCTCGAGCGTCA
>VBCP01000357.1 GCA_005888925.1 Betaproteobacteria bacterium
CTCCACGACTCGCGCAAGACATACGCCGGCGAGCAGCAGAACGACCATGCCGTAACGGCCGTTGGCCGAGCTTGCCAGCCAAAGCGCCAGCGCAGCGGCAAAGAATGCGAGCACGCGCCAGTCGGCGCCCCGCAGGGCGCCCACTGCGGGCGTGCCTCGCCTGGCGGCGAGCGCTATCAGGCCCGCCACTGCCACGAACAGCGCGGCGAAGCGCAGGTCCGGCGCGAAGTTTTCCGAATAGAGGTTGGGATCGAGCGGCACCATGCGAAAAGGAAAGGCCAGCAGCGTGGCGGGGTCTCTCAACGCGAAGCGCTCGTTGAGAATGTTGATTGGGAGTGCGTGCGGCGAGCGGAACCACGCGTTGAACAGCGGAAACACCGGGTTGTCGAACTCGCGCATCAGAGCCGCAAACCACGGACCCGCGAGCAGACCGGCCGCCGCCGCCCCGCCCAGCACATACGCAGAGCACGCGCGCAGGCGCGCAGCGCCGGCGAGCCCCGGCATTGCAAGCGCCAACGGCAGCGCCGCCAGCGCATAGACCGCGTTCGAATACTTGAGCGCCGCGGCAGCGCCGAAGAGCGCGCCCGCCAGCGCCGCGCGGCGCCCGGCGTGACGGTCCTCGCGCAGCAGCAGGAGCAAGCCCGCAAGCATGGGCGGCACGAGCAGCGGATCGAGGAAGCTGCCGCCCACCGTCACCCAGTAAACCCCGGTCGCGGCGCCCGACGCGGCCGCAAGGCAGGAGAAAACGCTGCGATCGCGCGGTGGCAGGTGCGCAAAGAGCCTGTAGGCAACGAGGTAGAGAAGGCCGATGCTCAGGCTGTGCGCCGTGGCCAGCACGATCGACACCGCGACGCTGTGCCAGCCGGAGGTCACCATCAGGTAAAACGGCAGGTAGCCGACCGGGTTCAGGTAGCTCTGGGCGCTCGCCGCGAAGAAATCCTGCCCGAGCCGGCCGGCGAGCAGCTCGAACGGAAGGTAGTAGTGGTAGTTGAGCTGGTCCCAGTTGACATCCTTGCCGGCGTACACGGTCCACGCCGCGCAAATCGCGGCCGGCAGGCCGAAGACCAGCCACGGCGAGGTGCGTCCCACGCGCCTCCTCGGCTACCTGCTCTTGCGGGGTTTGAGCTGCTTCATGCGTTCCTCGACGGCGTTCGCCGCCCCTTCGTCCCCGGTCTTGCGATAGTGATCTTGGAGCGCCTTGAAAGCGGGGTTGCTGGGCGTCTGCCAGACGGCGGCCGCGGTCTCAAGGTCACGGGCCGCGCCGGGGCTATCGCGCAGGTTGTCGCGCACCATTCCGCGGATGTAGAAAAAGCGCGACACATGCTCCTTGGGGGCGTCGGCAGGCATCGTATCCCTCGCCTTCTCCAGGAAGCGGCCCACGACGCCCGCCGGGTAGCCGTCCTTGTTCGCCATCAGGCCTTCCGCGATTCCCAGCGCGCCATAGAAATTCTTCTCCAGGAGAGCGAGATCGCGCCGCGTGCGCTCGTCGAGCGCCTGGCCGCGCGGCAGCGACCGGGCGAGGAGCATCGCGTAATGGCGGCGCAGCTCGCCCTGAATGAACGCGACCCAGGCGTTGGCGTCGTTAACCCCGAGGATCGATTCCTCGAAGAACCGCACCGCCTCCTCGGGGATGTCGACGGTGACCTGTTCCCCGTCGGTCGACGATTTGTCGACCTCGACATAGAGCCAGCGATCGCGCTTCGCATAGCGCGGATCGGTATCCAGAGTGAACACCACAGGGGCGCTACTCCGGTCGATCATCTCGTGCAGGATGCGCTGCCCGGTCTCCTCGTCGGTCCTCAGCGGATGGAACAGGCGATTTCCGAGAATCAGGCTCTTCGGTTCGTACATCGTGATGTCCGGCCGCCAGTTCTCGATCATGTGGAAATAGGCAATGGGGGCGAGGTCCGGATCTCCCAAGCCTTTAACACCGCGTGCGCGTAGCGCGCACCCCAATCGTCGGCTGCAACGAGATTGATTCGAGCGCCGAACGCGAAGATCAGGGCGAGCAACGCGGCTGCCGCGGCCGCCGCGTGCGATGGCCGCCGGGCGTAACGCTGCACCGCCCACGCGAATCCCAGCCCCATCCAGAGCGCGCAGACCGCGTAGGCCGGCAGCGGATAGACCTGAAACACATGCGCCCGAAACGAGTCGTAGTCGAAGCCGAGGAGCAGCAGCAGGACCGCCGAGGGCATCAGGAAAGCAACGGTCAGAAACGCCGCCGCGCGCCGCCCGAGAAGGCGCCACTGCACCACGAATCCGGCCACGGCGAGCAATGTGCCGACCAAAGCGAACTGCCGCAGCAGCTCGCCGCCGAGAAATTCAAAAAACCGGACGCGGTCGAGCCAGCCGGCCGACACCGAGTGGTCGATGCCGGCGTATCCCGCGCGGCTGACGAAGAACAGGATTTCCTGGATGGTCTCCAGCGGGCCGTTAAAGCTGATCGGCAACGCCTGCCACGAGCGGCGCACCATCCACGCGTAGGGCAGCAGGCCGAGAATCACGAGCCAGGAGAGCAGACCAAAGTGGCTGAGCAGCTCCCGGCGTAGCGGCCATAGCAGGATGACGAAGGCCGGCGCGACGAGCAGCGTCAGCGGATAGTGATTGGAGAGGCTCAGCCCGAAAACCAGCGCCATCCAGGGCAGCATGCGGCTCGCCGCGGGATGAGCCACGGGGCTCGCGGGTGCCGGCGCGGAGGGCGGGCAGGCCTGCAGCGCCATGAAGACCAGCACGAGGAAGAAGAAGGTATTGAGGGTGTAGACCTCGGCGATGATCGCCTGCGACCAGAACACGGGCGAAACGCCGAGCGCGAAAGCCGTGAGATAGGCCGGCAGGCGACCGTCGATCAGGGCGCGCGCGCAGAGCCAGGCGGCGCCGCCGGTCAGCGCGCCGAACAACGCGCTCGCGAGATGCACGCGGTAGGCGACAGAGCCAAACGGCAGGTACGTAAAGAGATGACCGATCAGGGTGAAAAGCGGATAGCCCGGAGGGTGTTCGATGCCCAGGAAGTAGCTCGACAGGATGAAAAACCCATCGTCCTCCAGCGCCACAGTGCGAGGAGCAGTAGCGGCGTAGAGCGCAAACAGCCCCGCTGCGACGACTCCGGCCTGCAGCCAGTCTGCCCGCTTCGGCCGGAAAGGCTCGGCGGGCAGCATCAGCGCTTTCTAGCGATCGAGCCGCCCCAGGTGAAGGAGGCCGTGGTGAAGAAATTCCAGAGCGCAGCAATCACGGCGCCGCCCAGCCCGGCGACCCAGTAGGGCAAGGATTTGAGGAACAGCCATTCGGCGATCGCGAGGTTGATGAGCGCGCCGATGCTGCAGGCCGCATAGAAGCTGAGCACGCCGCGCCACATCGCCCGCCCCCGCAGCCGCTGATCTCCGTAAGTAAAGACGTTGTTGAGGAAGAAATTACTCGTCATCGCGGCCCACGTCGCGAGCGCCTGGCTGAGCAGGAAATTCCCCGACGCGGCGAAGAGCAGCCAGAGCACGCAGAGGTGCACACCCATGCCGGTTACGCCTACTGCGGCAAAAAGGAAGAAGCGCGCGGGCAGCAGCCGGCCGCTCAGGTGATAGAGGAGCAGCATGAAGAATTCGGCGATGACCCGTGCCCCGAGCTTGCTTTCGCCATACGCCCGGCTTCTCATTCGGTAGGGCAGCTCGACGACTCGTATCTCGCCGCGCGCAGCCGCAATTAGATCGAGCAGGATCTTGAAGCCGCGCCCGTAGAGATTGCGCACGACCCGCTCGAGAAACGTCCTGCGCACGACGAAGAACCCGCTCATCGCGTCGGTCAGGCCTTCGCACAGGGTCGCGCTCAAAGCGCCCGCCAGGCGGCTCAGACGTACTCTTTCGGGCGCGAGCTCGCCCGTGCTGCCGCCCGCCATATAGCGGCTCGCCACCGCGACGTCGGCTTCCTCGCGCCGCGCCTTCGCGAGGAGCTGGGGTACCAGGGTCTCATCGTGCTGGAGGTCCGCGTCGATCACCGCAAGGTACGGCGCCGAGCTTGCCAGCATCCCTTCGATGCATGCTGAGGCGAGACCGCGCCTGCCGATACGCTGAATGCAGCGAATCCGGGGATCACGCTGGGCGCGCTCGCGCACCAGTTCTTCGGTGCCGTCGAAGGCGTCGTCGACCACGACGATGGTTTCCCAGTCGAGCCCGGCGAGCGCCTGCTCGAGCGCCTGCAGCAGCGCCGGGATGTTCTCGCGCTCCCGGAACGCCGGTACGACGACGGAAAGCTCAGGCACGCGCTAGGCGCCTTTCGCGACGCCAGAGGAGGAGCGCGGCGAGGTGAAACGCGAGCGGTTCTGGCTGCTTCCCTCCCGCGGCGCACGACAGGCGCGCGCCGCCCAGGCAGGGCGGTACCGCAGCCGATTGATCGTCATCCTGCTATTCTCCATGACCCTCACGCACGCGCGCGTCTTCGCACTTCTATGCGCACCAGTTTTTCC
>VBCP01000358.1 GCA_005888925.1 Betaproteobacteria bacterium
ATGAGGTCGGACGAGTTGATGCTGATCAGCTTGGTGCCCGGCTTGGTGCGCGTCGCGTTGATGCCGACGCCGTTCTCGCCGTTGTCGGTCCAGGAGTTCACCGTGCCCCAGAAGTCCGCGAGCTCGAGGCCGAGGATCACGTCGGCGCCCGCGATTGCGGAGGCCGGCGCGCTCAGGTAATGCGTGCGCGGGAAGTTCAGGCGTCCGCCCTGGTCGACGACGCGCGCCTGAAGCGCTTCCGCGAGCTGCACCAGGAGCTTCACGCCGTTCGGCGTGCGCGCCATGCGGTCGGCGACGATCACCGGGTTCTGCGCCTCGGCGAGGAGCTTCGCCGCTTCCTTCACCGCGCCGCTGTCGCCCTGCGGCGGCGAGGTCGGCACGTAGCGCGGGATATAGAGCTTCTCGCCGCCGTGGCCGCGCACCGCCTCCTGCTGCAGGCCGGCGTCGAGCGAGATCATCACCGGCCCATAGGGCGGCGTCATGGCGATCTTGTAGGCGCGCACCATCGACTGCGCGAAGTGCTGCAGCGACACCGGCGTGTCGTCCCACTTGGTGAAGTCGCGCACCAGCGCGTTGATGTCCTGCGCCGAGTGGAAGGTCGGCACGCCCGGCGGCCGCGTCGAGGCGTCGAGGTCGTTGCCGCCGACCACGATCATCGGCACGCGGTCGCACCAGGCGTTGTAGATCGCCATCGAAGCGTGCTGCAGGCCGACGGTGCCGTGGCACAGCGTCATCAGCGGCTTGCCGGCGATCTTGAAGTAGCCGTGCGCCATGGCGGCGGCGGACTCCTCGTGCATGCAGTTGAGGAACTCCGGCATCTTGTTGCCGCCGTAGTTGATGAGCGACTCGTGGATGCCGCGGTAGCTGGAGGCGCAGTTCGAGGGCACGTACTTGATGCCGAGCGTCTTGATGACGTCGACCATGAAGTCCGAGCCCGGCACGCCCTTGATGCGCGAGGGCTCGCCGTTCTCGCCAGGCGTCGCGGTCTCTGCCGCGGCGACCTGCGCGTTGGGCGGCAGCGCCGAGGGGACGTGCGGTGCGGCGCTCTGCCCCGCACCGGCGCCCTCCTGGGCCAACGCGGCGGGCGTCATCGCGGTGGCGGCGCCGGCGGCGACGACTCCGGTCAGGAATCTGCGGCGATCGTTCATGGTGATCTCCTCACTCTGGATTGATGCCGGCGTCGCGGAACCCGCGAGACCAGGCGGCGAGCTGCTGTCTTACGAACGCGCCGAGCTCTTCCGGTGCCGAGCCGGCCAGCGCGAAGCCGTGGCGGTCGATCTGCTCGCGGATCTGCGGGCGCGACATGATGGTGTTCAGTTCCCTGCTCAAACGGGCGGCGATCTCAGCCGACATTTTAGCCGGGCCGAAGAGCGCGGCGAAGAATTCGACGCTGATCGGCGGCATGCCGGCCTCGACGGTGGTGGGGACCTCGGGCAGGAGAGGGGAGCTCGTCGGGGTGGTCACGGCCAGGCCGTGCAGCCGGCCTTCCTTGATGTGCGACAGGGTGACCGTCGGTGTGGCGAAGACCGCGTGGATGGTGCCGCCGAGGACGTCGGTGACGGCGGGCGCCTCGCCCTTGTAGGGAATGCGCACCATGTCGACGTTCGCGGTCTTCACGATCTGCGCATAGGCGAGCTGGCTCGCGCCGCTGTAGCTCGCGAAGTTGACCTTGCCGGGGTTGGCGCGGGCGTAGGCGATGAGCTCGGACATGGTCTTGGCCGGCAGCGCCGGGCTGGTGACGAGCACGAAGGTGTAGCGGCCGACGAGCGAGACCGGCGTGAAGGCGGTCACCGGATCGTAGGGCGGCTCTTTCTTCAAGAGCGGCACCTGCATCATCGGCGTGTTGGTGGCGAGGAAGAGCGTGTAGCCGTCCGGCGCGGATTGCATGACCTGCGCGGCGGCGATGGCGCCGTCGGCGCCGAGCTTGTTCTCGACGACGAAGGGCTGGCCCATCGATTCGGTGAGCGCCTGGGCGAGGATCGGTCGAGCCGCCGGCGGGGAAATGGATCACGATGCGCACCGGCTTCGCCGGGTACTGCTGCGCAAAGGCGCTGCTCGCAAACGCGAGCAGGATGGCGAGTAGAAATTTCAATGTGAGCTCCCCGTTACGTACGGTAACAACATGACACCAATCGTAGTGTGCATCGCTGTTGTAATGCTCCTGTCGTTTCAATTTTTTCGAGGAGAGAGCAAATGTTCAAGTCGAGTATCGGAATCGCGGTAGTGGCGGCGCTGGTGGGGATTTCCGGCTGTGCTTCGCAGGCCGAGATGGTCGGCGCGGGTACGGGGGCAGCACTAGGCGCAGCGGTCGGCGGCGGCACGCTCGCCACGCTCGGCGGCGCCATGGTCGGATACGGCGCTGGCAACATTTACGACCAGAAGCATCGCTGAGCCGTTCGCTACCACCAGCCGGCGCGCTGGCGCAGCTTCGCCAGCGCGGCATTCGCTTCGCTCGTAACGCGGCCCGCCTCAATCGCGGCTAGCTTGCCGCCGCGCTTGAGGATGCGGCCGTCGACCACGACGGTGTCGATGTTCGAAGGCTGAGCCGCCTCGACCAGCATGTGCGAGGCTTCGCTCCAGACGCCGATGTTCACCGCGCGCGTATCGACCATGATGAGGTCGGCGCGCTTGCCGGGCTTGAGCGAACCGACCTGCTGATCGACGCCCATCGAGCGCGCGCCCTCGATGGTGGCGAGCTCGAGCACCCGCCGCGCGGGCAGCTTGAACTCATCCTTGGTGCGGCTGTTCTCGATGTTCTGGATCGCCTTCATGATGGCGAACATGTCGGCGTTGCCGGAGAGCGCGGTGGTGTCGACCGAGAGGCCCACCGGGATGCCGGCCCGCAGGAAGTCGCCGGTCGGCGGAAAGCCGAAGCCGATGCGCAGCTCGCTATAGGGCGAGAGGCTGACCGCGCAGCCGTTGTCGGCGAGCGCGCGGATCTCCTCGGGCGACACCCAGGTGGCGTGGATCACCTGCACGTCCTTGCCGAGCAGCTTTTCATTCGCAAGCTGCGCAATCGGTCCAGTGGCGCGGTTGTTCGCATGCACCGAGATCGGGATGCCGAGGCGCCGCGCGGCCTCGAAGTCCTTGCGATAGGCGCTGGCATCGACCGCGCCGGTCGCGCCGGTGGCGACGCCGCGCCAGGCGAGGCCGAGGCTCAGCAGTCCATCGCCCGAATACTTGTTCCACTCGCGGTGCCGGCGCTCGAGATCCTCGAGATCGATCGGCTGCGTGCCGGGCTGGCCTTGCGCCGCGCCGTAGGAGAAGCGTCCGCGCAGGCCGGACTCGCGCAGCGCGCGCAGGTTCGCGTCCGCGTAGTCCGGGCCGCGGATGTTGTGGCACCAGTCGTGCACGAAGGTGATGCCGGAGTAGATCGCCTCGGCGCAGCCCAGGCGCGTGCCCTGGTACATGTCGTCGGGCGTGTACGCCTTGCCAAGGTTGAGCGCGGTGGGGAAGTAGCCGTGCTCCTTCTTGTCGCCCGACATGCTCCGCAGGAGCGTGTTCCACATGTGCCAGTGCGTCTCGATGAAGCCCGGCAGCACGATCATGCCGCGCCCGTCGATCGGCTGCGCGCCTTGTGCGGCGAGCTTCTTGCCCACGGCGACGATCTCGCCTTTGCGCACGTGCACGTCGGCGTCGGCGAGATCGCCGGCGCTCTCCATCGTCATCACATACGCATTGCGGATGACGAACTCGACGCGCGCGGGCAGCTTGCCGGTTGGAGGGGCGGCTGGTTTGGTTTGTGCTGCGGCGTAGGGCGAGAGGCCGAGGAGCGCCAGGGTTCCGAGAAAATCGCGTCGTGATGGCATGTGGCTTCTCCCTCGTCAGATGCGGACGTGCTCCTTGAAATACTACGACGACCGCGGCATAGAATGCGCTACCGCTCTGGGAGGAGGGGACGCATGGAAATCACACGCCGGGAATTTCTAGCCGGAACCGCCAGCATGATGGCGGTCACGGCCGCCGGAGGATGCGCTTCGACGACGAGCAGCCGGCCTTTGCCGAAGCTCGCGTACGTCGGCTGCTACACCACGAAGCAGCGCAACGGGCGCGGCGAGGGCATTACCGTGCACCGGATCGATGCCGCCAGCGGTGCGTGGACGCCAATGCAGCTCGTGAAGACGGCCGACAATCCGTCGTGGCTCACCTTCGACCGTCACCAGCGCGTTCTGTACTCTGCGCACGGCGACGGCGAAGTGATCTCGGCATTTCGCGTCGACGAGGCGACGGGGCAGCTCAGCCCGCTCGGGACGCAGGACGCGAAAGGCAAAAATGGCGTGCGCCTGGGCGTGGATGCGAGCAACAAGTTCGTGATTTGCGCGAATTACGGCTCGGGCACCGTGGCGGTGCTGCCGATCAAGGCCGACGGCTCGCTTGGGCCGGTCGCCGATCTTCCGGCGCTGCCGGGCAAGCCCGGGCCGCATCGCACCGAGCAGCCCAACTCGCGTCCGCACGACGTGGTGTTCGATCCGCGCGAGCGCTTCGTCGTCGTGCCCGACAAGGGCCTCGACGCGACGTTCGTGTTCTCGCTCGACCCCGCGAGCGGCAAGCTGGTGCCGGCGACTCCGCCTTCCGTGGCGAGCCGTCCCGGCGCCGGGCCGCGCCATGCGGGCTTCCACCCGGCGAAGCCGTGCGTGTACGTGCTGAACGAGCTCGATTCCACGCTCACGACCTATCGCTTCGACGGCGAGCGCGGCGCACTCACGCCGCTCCAGGTGATCACGACGCTGCCGCCGAGCTTCACGGGCCACAGCACCACATCCGAGATCGTGGTGGCGGCGTCGGGGCGCTTCGTCTATGCGTCCAACCGCGGCCACGACAGCCTCGCCATCTTCGCCGTCGAGGAGGCCGGCACGCTGAGCCCCGTCGGCTGGGAACCCACGCAGGGCAAGACGCCGCGGTTTTTCGCCATCGAGCCCTCGGGCGCGCTGCTCTATGCCGCGAACATGGACAGCGACACGATCGTGGTGTTTCGTGTCGACGCGGCGAGCGGCAGGCTCACGCCGAGCGGCCAGGTCATCAAGACCGGCAGCCCGTCGAGCATCGTCTTCCGTTAGACGAGCTTCGCGTTCCTCAGCGGCAGGCTGCGCACGGGCTTGCCGGTCGCGGCGTGGATAGCGTTCATCACGGCCGGGGCCACGACGCAGATGGTCGGCTCGCCGACGCCGCCCCAGAAGTCGTAGGTCGGCACGATGACGGTCTCGACCTTCGGGCGCCCTTTCTCCACGGTGCACTCGCCGTACAGCGTGGCGGTGAGCCCGTAGGCCACCGAGCCTTCGACCTGCGCGGCGATCTGGCCGGGATTGACCGCATGGCCGCAGTTGAGCGCGAGCACCATGCGATGCACCGTGACCTTGCCGGATGAAGCATCCACGGAAACTTCGGCTACGGCCGCCGAGTAGCTGGCGTAACCCATGAACTGCGCAATGCCGCGATGCACGCCGGCAGGCAGCGGCTGGCCCCAGCCCGCCTTGTCCGCCGCCGCGTTCAGCACCGCCAGGTGCTTCGGATGCTTGCCCATCAGGCCGCGGCGGAATTCCAGCGGGTCGGCGCCGGCCGCGCGCGCCACTTCGTCCATGAAGCATTCCAGGTACACGCCGTTCTGGTTGGTGTTGACGCCGCGCCAGGGTCCGACCGGGACGGTGGTGTTGCGCATCGCGTACTCGATGAGCAGGTTCGGCATGCTGTAGCCGAACTGCGCGTCGCCCGGCTCCTTGTACATGCCCTGCACCTGCCGCATGTCCCTGCCTTCCTTGATGATGGAAGGATTGAGATAGGCGTTGATCGACTGGCCCGAGATGCGGATGTGCATGCCGGTGAGCTTGCCGCCCTCGTCGACGCCGGCGGTGAGCTTGCATTGCGAGATCGGCCGGAAGTAGTCGTGCTGCATGTCTTCTTCGCGGCTCCAGATCAGCTTCACCGGGACGCCGGGAAACTCCTTGGCGATGGCAACCGCCTGGCGCGTGTAGTCCTGCGTGCCGCCGCGCCGCCCGAAGCCGCCGCCGAGGTCGAGCTTGTAGACCTCGGCGTTTTGGATCGGCACGCCGGACTCCTCGCTTGCGGCGGCGAGCGTGGCCT
>VBCP01000362.1:0-9042 GCA_005888925.1 Betaproteobacteria bacterium
CAGGCGCTCATCGTCTCCACCGAATTCGCCGGCCGCAGCCGCGTGCAGCGCCACCAGCTGGTCTATGCGGCGCTCGGCGAGCGCATGCGCGAAGAGATCCACGCGCTGTCGATGCGCACCCTCACGCCGCAGGAATGGCGCGCCGGTGGATAAGCTGCGCATCCGCGGCGGCCGGCCGCTCGAAGGCGAAGTGCGCGTCTCAGGTGCGAAGAATGCGGCGCTGCCGATCATGTGCGCGGCGCTCCTCAGCGCGCAACCCCTGCGGCTCTCCAACGTGCCGCAGCTGATGGACGTGCGCACGATGGCAAAGTTGCTGCGCCAGATGGGCGTCGCCGTCGAGCCTGCCGCCGACGGCCGCATGGCTTTGCAGGCCGCGCGCATCAGCGAGCCGACGGCTGCTTACGACCTGGTGAAGACCATGCGGGCGTCGGTGCTGGTGCTGGGACCGCTGCTCGCGCGTTGCGGCCAGGCGAAGGTGTCGCTGCCCGGCGGCTGCGCCATCGGCCAGCGGCCGGTCGACCAGCACGTGAAGGGCTTGCAGGCGATGGGCGCGACGATCGCGATCGAACACGGCTACATGCATGCCACCGCCGAGCGTCTCCGCGGCGCGCGCATCGTCATGGACATGGTGACGGTCACCGGCACCGAGAACCTGATGATGGCGGCGACGCTCGCCGAGGGAACCACGCTCCTCGAGAACGCCGCGCGCGAGCCCGAGGTGCTCGATCTCGCGCGCTGCCTCGGCGCGATGGGCGCGCGGATCGAAGGCGCGGGCAGCGACCTCATCCGCATCCAAGGCGTGGCATCGCTCGGCGGCGCCGAGCATCAGGTGATGCCCGATCGCATAGAGACCGGTACCTACCTCGCCGCGGCCACCGCCGCCGGCGGCCGCGTGCGCCTGGTGGGCGCGGCACCCGAAGCGCTCGACGCTACGCTGGAAAAGCTGCGTGAGGCGGGCGCGCGGATCGGCATCGCTGCCGCCGCGATCGAGATCGAGGCCTCGGGCCGGCCGAAGCCCGTGAGCGTGCGCACCGCGCCGTTCCCCGGTTTTGCCACCGACATGCAGGCGCAGTTCATGGCGCTCGCGAGCATCGCCGACGGCACGGCGGTGATCACCGAGACGATCTTCGAGAATCGCTTCATGCACGCGCTCGAGCTGCGGCGCCTGGGCGCCGATATCTCGATCCAGGGAAACAGCGCTCTCGTGCGCGGCGTCGAGCGCCTGCAGGGCGCGACCGTCATGGCCACCGACCTGCGCGCCTCGGCGGGGCTGGTCATAGCCGGCCTCGTCGCCGAAGGCGAGACCTTGGTCGACCGCATCTACCACCTCGACCGCGGCTACGAAGCGCTGGAGAAGAAGCTGTCGGCCCTCGGGGCGCGCATCGAGCGCATCAGCTGATGCCTTGCGGTAGAATGCGCCCCCGAGCTGATTTGCAAGGTAATAGCCGGATGGAACATGGCGAGCATAAGCATCGCGTTGTCGAAGGGGCGGATCTTCGACGAGACCGCACCGCTGCTCGCGCGCGTCGGCATCCGTCCTAGGTCGAACCCCGAAACCTCGCGCAAGCTGGTCATCGCCACGAACCGCCGCGACCTGCGGCTGATCGTGGTGCGACCGACCGACACTCCGACCTATGTGCAGCACGGCGGCGCCGATCTCGGTATCGCCGGCGGGGACGTGCTGGTCGAGCATGGCGGCGAGGGCCTCTATCAGCCGGTCGACCTCGGCATCGCGCGCTGCCGCATGATGGTCGCCGTGCGCAAGGGGTTCAACTACGCGAACGCGGTGGCGCAGGGCGCTCGTCTGCGCGTTGCGACCAAATACGTCAACACCACGCGCCAGCACTTCGCGGCGAAGGGCGTGCATGTCGACCTGATCCATCTCTACGGCTCGATGGAGCTCGCTCCGCTCACCGGACTCGCTGACGCGATCGTCGATCTCGTCGCCACCGGCCGCACGCTGCGCGACAACGGCCTCGTCGCGGTGGAAGAGATCCTGCCGGTATCGGCGCGCCTCATCGTCAACCAAGCCGCGCTCAAGACCAAGCGCGCCGCGCTGCAGCCGTTGATCGACGCTTTCGCCAAGGCCACTCAGTGAAGCTGCGGCGCCTTTCGACCACCGAGCGCGGCTTCGAGGCGAAGCTCGCGGCTCTGACGCGCTACGAGGCGGCGGCCGACGCGAACCTGCGCAAGACCGTCGCGCGCATCCTCGCCGACGTGCGCTCGCGTGGCGATGCGGCATTGCTGCGCTATGCAAGGCGCCTGGACAAGACGACCGCCCGGTCGGTCGCCGAGCTCGAGATCAAGCCGCGCATCGATGCTTCGGGGCCGCAGCTCGAGGCGCTGCGCGCTGCGCATGCGAGGATCCGGGCGTTTCACGAAAGGCAGGTGCAGGCTTCCTGGGAATACACCGAGCCCGACGGCACGCGCCTGGGCCAGCGCATCACGCCGCTCGAGCGGGTCGGCCTCTATGTGCCGGGTGGCAAGGCGGCTTATCCGTCCACCGTGCTCATGAACGCGGTGCCGGCAAAGGTGGCTGGCGTGCGCGAGCTCGTCATGGTGAGCCCGAATCCGAACGCGCTCGTGCTTACGGCGGCGGCGCTGGCGGGGGTCGATCGCGTGATCAGCATCGGCGGCGCGCAGGCCGTGGCGGCGCTCGCCTACGGCACGCGCTCGGTGGCGCGCGTGGACAAGATCGTCGGCCCGGGCAACGCCTACGTCGCCGAGGCGAAGCGCCAGGTGTTCGGCGAGGTCGGCATCGACATGATCGCCGGACCTTCCGAAATTCTGGTGATCTCCGACGGCAGCGTGCCCGCCGAGTGGGTGTCGATGGATCTTTTCTCGCAGGCGGAGCATGACGAGGATGCGCAGGCGCTGCTCCTGTCACCCGATGGCACGCATCTCGATGCCGTCGACGCGGCGATCGGGCCTCTCCTGCGTGAAATGCCGAGGAAGCGCGTCATCGCGGCGTCGCTCAAGGCGCGCGGCGCGCTCATCCTGACACGCGATCTGGACGAAGCCTGCGCCCTCGCAAGTCGCATTGCGCCCGAGCACCTCGAGCTGCTGGTGGAGACTCCTGGCCGCCTCTTGGCCAAGCTCGGCAATGCCGGTGCCATCTTCCTCGGCCGCTGGAGCTCCGAGGCGATCGGCGACTACTGCGCCGGACCGAACCATGTACTGCCGACCTCGGGAAGCGCGCGCTTTTCCTCACCCCTGGGGGTCTATGACTTCCAGAAGCGCACCAGCCTGATCGAGGTTTCGCGCGCCGCCGCCGACAGCCTTGGCCGCATCGCCGCGACGCTCGCCGAGGGTGAAGGCCTCAGCGCGCATGCGCGCGCCGCGCAGATGAGGCTCGGCAAGTGACGCCGGACAAGCTGGTGCGGCCGGAGGTGCTCGCCATGTCGGCCTACCCCGTGGCGGACGCCGCCGGCATGGTGAAGCTCGACGCGATGGAAAACCCCTATCCGCTGCCGGCGGCGCTGCAGCGCCAGCTCGCTGAGCGGCTGGCGAGCGTGGCGCTCAACCGCTATCCGGAGCCGAACCCGCGCGCGCTGCGCGAGCTCATCATGCGCAAGATGCGCGTGCCGGCGGGGATGGCGCTGCTGCTCGGCAACGGCTCGGACGACCTGATCCAGATCCTGACGCTGGCGCTCGCGCGCCCGGGCGCGGCGCTGATGTATCCCTCGCCGACTTTCGTGATGTACGGCATGAACGCGGCGATCTCGCGCATGCGCGCGGTGCCGGTGCCGCTGCGCGAGGATTTCTCGTTCGACGCCGACGCGTTCGTCGCGCGCATGCGCGAAGAGCAGCCGGCGCTCGTGTTTCTCGCCTATCCGAACAATCCGACGGGGGTGCTGTACCCGGAGGCTGATGTGCTGCGCGTGATCGAGGCAGCGCCCGGCGTCGTGGTGCTCGACGAGGCCTATCACGTGTTCGCCGGCAGAACCTTCATGGACCACCTGCCGCGCCATCGCAACCTGCTGGTGCTGCGTACCGTGTCGAAGCTCGGGCTCGCCGGCATCCGGCTGGGCTATCTCGCCGGCGCGCCGGAGTGGATCGGCGAGTTGAACAAGGTGCGCCAGGTCTACAACGTTAATGTGCTCACCCAGGCCGCGGCGACTTTCATGCTCGAGCATCTGGAGGTGCTCGAGGCGCAGGCCGCCGAGATCCGCGCCGAGCGCGCGAAGCTCCATGGCGCGCTTTCGGCGATGCAGGGGCTGACGGTATTTCCGTCGGCGGCCAATTTCTTCCTGCTGCGCGTACCCGATGCCGCGCGCAGCTACCAGGCGCTCGCGCGCCAGGGCGTGCTGGTGCGCAACCTCCACCCCGGCCTCGCCAACTGCCTGCGCGTCACGGTCGGCACGCCGGATGAAAACCGTATACTGCTCAACGCGCTCAAGGAAGCGCTCTGAGATGCGCACGGCCGAGGTCACCCGCAATACGAAAGAGACCCAGATCCGCGTGAAAGTGGACCTGGATGGCCGCGGCGTCGCAAGACTGGCGACCGGCCTGCCGTTCCTCGAGCACATGCTCGACCAGGTGGCGCGCCACGGCATGCTAGATCTTGAGATCGAGGCCAAAGGCGATCTGCACATCGATGCGCACCACACCGTGGAAGACATCGGCATCACGCTCGGCCAGGCGTGCGCGCGCGCCATCGGCGACAAGGCCGGCGTGCGCCGCTTCGGACACGCCTACGTGCCGCTCGACGAGGCGCTGTCCCGGGTGGTGATCGATTTTTCCGGGCGCCCCGGCCTTGATTACCACGTCAAGTTCACGCGCGGCCTGATCGGCGAGTTCGATGTCGACCTGGTGCACGAGTTCTTCCAGGGCTTCGTCAACCACGCGCAGGTGACGCTGCACATCGACAATCTGCGCGGCGACAACGCGCACCACCAGTGCGAGACCATGTTCAAGGCCTTCGCCCGCGCGCTGCGCATGGCGGTCGAGCGCGACCCGCGCGCCCAGGGCGCCATTCCCTCCACCAAGGGAACTCTTTAGGCGAACGCTGCAGTGCGCATCGCGGTGGTCGACTACGGCATGGGCAACCTGCGCTCGGTATCGAAAGCGCTGGAGCATGTCGCGCCCGAAGCCCAGGTGCTGGTCACCGCCGATCCTGCGCTCATCCGCTCCGCGGAACGCCTCGTCGTGCCCGGCCAGGGCGCGCTGCCCGACTGCATGAGGAGCCTCGCGGCGAGCGGGGCGCGCGAGGCGGTGCTCGAGGCGTTGCGCGACAAGCCGTATCTGGGCATCTGCCTCGGTCTGCAGATGCTGTTCGAGCACGGCGCCGAAGGCGACACGCCGGGGCTCGGCCTGCTGCGCGGAGAGGTGCCGCGCTTCGCGCTCGCAGGACTCAAGATCCCGCACATGGGGTGGAACGAGGTGCTGCAGGAGGCAGCGCATCCGCTGTGGGCCGGGATCAGCGACAAGAGTCGCTTCTATTTCGTGCACAGCTACTATCCGGCGCCCGCCGAACGCCTGCTCACGGCGGCGACTTGCCTCTACGGTGTACCCTTTACCTGCGCCGTGGCCCGGGATAATATTTTTGCCGTTCAGTTCCACCCCGAGAAAAGCCAGTCCGCCGGCCTGCAACTCCTCTCCAACTTCGTGCGCTGGCGTCCCTGATTTGCATCGAGCACTGCAGTGCTCATCATCCCTGCGATTGATCTGAAAGACGGCCGTTGCGTGCGCCTGAAGCAGGGCGACATGAGCACGGCCACGGTGTTCTCCGACGATCCGGTGGCGATGGCGCAGCACTGGGCCGCGCAAGGCGCGCGGCGCCTGCACATCGTCGACCTGAACGGCGCGGTGGCCGGGCGCCCGAAGAACGAGAAGGTAATCCGCGAGATGATCGCCGCCGTGGGCGAGCAGGTGCCGATCCAGGTCGGCGGCGGCATCCGCGATCTCGACACCATCGAGAGCTATCTGGACGCCGGCGTCACCTACATCGTGGTCGGCACGGCGGCGGTGAAGAACCCTGGCTTTCTCTCGGACGCCTGCTATGCGTTCCCCGGGCACATCATCGCCGGGCTCGACGCCAAGGATGGCAAGGTCGCGGTCGAGGGCTGGTCCAAGCTCACTGGACACGACGTCGTCGACCTCGCCAAGAAGTACGAGGAATACGGCATCGAGGCGCTGATCTATACGGATATCGGCCGCGACGGCATGATGAGCGGCGTGAACATCGATGCGACGCTGCGCCTCGCGCAGGCGACCAAGACGCCGATCATCGCTTCGGGCGGCCTGAACAGCGTCGAGGACATCCAGGCGGTCTGCACGCGGCTCGTGCCGGAGGGCGTGATCGGTGCGATCGCCGGCCGCGCGCTTTACGAGGGCAAGCTCGAGTTGAAGAGCGCGCAGGCCGTTGCGGACAAAGCCGTCGGCAAGGCCTGAGAGTGCCACTCGCCAAGCGCGTCATTCCCTGCCTGGACGTCACCGCCGGCCGGGTGGTGAAAGGCGTGAATTTCGTCGGCCTGCGCGACGCCGGCGACCCGGTGGAGATCGCCGCACGCTACGACGGCGAGGGCGCGGACGAGCTCTGCTTTCTCGACATCACCGCGAGCTCGGATGAGCGCGACATCCTGCTGCACGTCATCGAGGCGGTCGCTTCGCGGGTCTTCATCCCGCTGACCGTCGGCGGCGGGGTACGCAAGGTCGAGGACGTGCGCCGGCTCCTCAATGCCGGCGCCGACAAGGTATCGATCAACACCGCGGCCGTGCAGTCACCGGAACTGGTGCGCGACGCCTCCAGCATCGTCGGCAACCAGTGCATCGTCGTCGCGATCGACGCCAAGCGCAACGGCGCTACCTGGGAGGTCTACACCCACGGCGGGCGGCGCGCCACGGGCCTCGACGCCGTCGGCTGGGCGAAGCGCATGCAGGCCGCGGGTGCCGGCGAAATCCTGCTCACCAGCATGGACCGCGACGGCACGCGCGACGGCTTCGATCTGCGGCTGACGCGCGCTGTGTCCGAAGCCGTCGGTGTGCCGGTCATCGCCTCGGGCGGCGCTGGCAACCTCGAGCACCTCGCGCAGGCGGTGCTCGAGGGAAAGGCCGATGCGGTGCTCGCGGCGAGCATTTTCCATTTCGGCGAGTACACGGTGGGCGAGGCCAAGCAGCACCTGAAGGCGCGGGGTATAGAGGTAAGAGAATGATGGTGCGCGTATGAACGACTGGCTCGACGAGGTGCCGTGGAACGGCGACGGGCTGATCGCCGCCGTGGCGCAGGACGCCGGCAGCGGACGCGTGCTCACCGTCGCGTGGATGAATCGCGAGGCGCTGGCGCAGACCGCGGCGACGCGCGAGGCGGTGTACTGGTCGCGCTCGCGGCGCAGGCTCTGGCGCAAGGGCGAGGAATCGGGGCACGTGCAGAAGGTGCGCGAGCTGCGCCTGGATTGCGACGCCGACGCGGTATTGCTGCAGGTCGAGCAGGTGGGCGGGGTCGCCTGCCATACCGGCCGCGAAAGCTGCTTCTTCCGCAAACTCGAGAACGGGAGCTGGGTGACGACCGATCCGGTGCTGAAGGATCCGTCCACCATCTACAAAAAATGAAACCCGGCCTTTACGAAACGCTCGAGCGCATCGCCGCGACCATCAACGAGCGCAAGGACGGCGACGCCGACAAGTCCTACGTCGCGCAGCTCTTCGCGAAAGGCGAGGACGCGATGCTGAAGAAGATCGGCGAGGAGGCGACCGAGACGGTGCTCGCGGCGAAGGCGGGCGATCGCCTTGCGCTGGTGCGCGAGACCGCCGACCTGTGGTTCCACTCGATGATCGTGCTCGCGCGCCACGGCCTGGGACCCGCGGACGTGCTTGCCGAAATGCACCGTCGCGAGGGCATCTCCGGACTGGATGAGAAAGCCTCGAGGAAGAAATGAACGACCCGAATTGCATTTTTTGCAAGATCGCGCGCGGCCTGATTCCGGCGAAGAAGATTTACGACGACGACGACGTCATGGCCTTCCACGACATCCGCCCGCAGGCGCCGGTGCATTTCCTGATCGTGCCGAAGGCGCATATCGCCTCGCTCTACGACGCGCAGCCGCCGCACCAGGCGGCGCTGGGCAAGATGCTCTTGATCGCGGGCGGTCTTGCGCGCGAGGCAGGCGCGACCGATGGCTTCCGCACCATCGTCAACAACGGCCGGGTGGGGCATCAGGAGGTGTATCATGTCCACATGCACGTCCTCGGCGGGCCGGACCCTCTCGGCCCCATGCTCTCGAGGAGAAACTAGGAGAGATTTTTATGGGCTCGCTCAGCATTTGGCACTGGCTGATCGTTCTGGTGATCGTGATGCTGATCTTCGGCACGAAGAAGCTGCGCAACATCGGTGCGGACCTCGGCGGCGCGGTGCGCGGCTTCAAGGACGGGATGCGCGAAGGCACCGACAAGCCGGCGGAAGCAGGCGCCGCCTCAGCTCCCCAAGTGACGGGCAAGACCGTGGAAGGCGAAGTGCGCGGCAAGACCGAGCACAAGGCCTAAACGTTCAGTCGGCCAACCAAAGGCGCCCGCGGGCGCCTTTTTAGTCTCTAGCGATGTTCGACATTGGATTCTCGGAACTGCTGGTGATCGGCGTGGTGGCACTGATCGTCATCGGCCCGCAAAAGCTGCCGCGCGTCGCGCGCACCGTCGGGCACCTCGTCGGCCGGCTGCAGCGCTACGTTGCCGACGTCAAGGCCGACATTAACCGCGAGATCGAGCTCGAGGAGCTGCGCAAGATGCGCGACTCGATGCAGAAGGCGGCGAGCGAGATGCAGTCGTCGGTCGACGCCGAGCTGACCAAGACCGCCGATGAGCTCAACAAGGCGGTCGAGGGCGAGAAAAAGCCTGAAGTCGCTGGGGCCGAAAAGCCGGCCCAAGAGCAGAAGCCCGCGTGAGCGACCAGGAAAGCTTCATCTCGCATCTGATCGAGCTGCGCGAGCGGCTGATGAAGGCGGTGGGTGCCGTCCTGGTGCTGTTCATCGCGCTCTTCATCTGGCCCGGATCGGGCTACATCTACGACCTGCTCGCCGCGCCGCTGATGAGCGCGCTGCCCGAAGGCGC
>VBCP01000362.1:9105-15728 GCA_005888925.1 Betaproteobacteria bacterium
AGCGGCTTGCGCTGCCGCTGGTCGTCGCCAGCACGGCATTGTTTCTCTCCGGCGTGGCGTTCTGCTACTTCTTCGTGTTCCAGAAGGTGTTCGCCTTCATCCACAGCTTCGCGCCGAAATCGATCACCCCGGCGCCCGACATCGAGGCGTACTTCAGCTTCGTGATCACCATGTTCCTCGCTTTCGGCGTGACCTTCGAAATTCCCATCGTGGTGATCGTGCTGGTGAGGATGGGGATCGTGACGGTCGAACAGCTGAGGGACGCCCGCCCCTATGTCATTGTGGGTGCCTTCGTCGTCGCCGCGGTGGTGACGCCGCCCGATGTGCTGTCGCAGTTCATGCTCGCCGTGCCGATGTGCGTGCTCTACGAGGCGGGCCTGTTCTGCGCGCGCTTCATCTCCCGTTCAGGAAGCGTTCGACAAGATTCCACTGATCCGGCACGTTGAGCGCCGGCGCATGGCCGCAGTTGGCGATGGTGACTAGGGTCGCTCGCGGGCCGCGGCGGCGCATTTCCCCGGCGATCTCCGACGCGAGCAGGTCCGAGCTCTCGCCGCGCAGGCATAGCGTCGGCGCCTCGATCGCGTCGTAGGCGTCCCACTGGTCGTAGTCGCGCGGGTGCTGCACGAATTGCAGCACCATGTTCGGGTCGTAGTGGGTGGTGATGCGGCCCTCCGGCGTACGCCGCGCCGAGGTCTCGGTCAGGTGGCGCCATTGCTCGTCCGAGAGCCAGCCGTAGGGCTTGTAGATCGTGCGGAAATACTGTTCCAGTTCCGTGAGCCGATCGAACTGCGGCGGTTTCCCGGCGTAGGTGCGGATGCGCTCGAGCGCCGCGTCGGCGATCTTCGGCCCCATGTCGTTCAGCACCAGGCTGCGCAGGCGGTGCTTCAGCGTTCCGGCCGCGAGCCGCATGCCGATCGCGCCGCCCATCGAGGTGCCGATCCAGTGGAAGCGCTCGAGCCCCAGCTGGTCGGCGAGCGATACCGCGATGCGGCCGTAGAACTCCAAGCAGTACTCGCGCTCCGGCCGCGGGCTCCATTGCGAGAGCCCGCGCCCGATCATGTCCGGGCAGATCACGCGGTACCGCGAAGACAGGTGCGCCGCGAGCTCGTCCATGTCGCGGCCGGTGCGCGCGAGGCCGTGCCATGCCGTCACGGTCTCGGTGTGCTCGCTGCCCCATTCCGTGTAATGGATCTCGCGGCCTTCGCAAACCAGGTACCTGGAAATCATCGCCGTAGGCGCCCGACGATGCCCGACGGGAAGTAGTACACGCATACGATGAAGAGCACGCCGAGCCACAGCAGCCAGCGGTCCGGATGGAGCAAGTCCGGCAGGAGGGGGATGCCCTTCGCGGCGTCGCTCGCGAGCTGCATCAGGTCCTGAAGGTAGTTCTGCGCGATGACGAAGAGCGTGGCACCGATCGCGGCGCCGTACATCGTGCCCATGCCGCCGATCACGACCATCAGAAGCAGGTCGATCATGATGGCGAACGACAGCGTCGTGTCTGGCCCGGTGTAGCGCAGCCATACGGCGTAGAGCACGCCCGCCGCCGTGGCGAGCAGCGCGCCGAGGCAGTTCGCCACCGTGCGATACACCACGGTGCGGTAGCCGAGCGCCTCGGCGCGAAACTCGTTCTCGCGCACCGCCAGCAGCACGCGGCCGAAGGGCGAATTGACCACGCGCAGGAGCGCCAGGAAGAGCACGAGCGAAATACCGAATACGGCGTAATAAGCGACCAGGCGCTCTCGCAGCAGCTCGGGCAGCCGGAAATTGAGCCCGTCCTCGCCGCCAGTAAAGGCCGAGAGCTGCGACGCGAGGATCTGGAAAAACGAGGCGACGGCGAGCGTGATCATGGCGAAGAAAATCGCCCGCACGCGCAGCGACAGCAGGCCGATGGCGAACGCCAGCGCCAGGCTGAGCACCAGCGCGACGCCCACACCGAGAGCGATATTCCACCAGCTCGGACCGAGCTTCGCCGCGGCGATGGCGACGCCGTAGCCGCCGATGCCGAAGAACATCGTGTGCGCGAACGATACGATGCCGGTGTAGCCCAGCAGCAGATCGTAGCTCGCGACCAGCAGGATGAAGACGGCCACTTTCGCCGCGACGTTGAGCGCGCGCGTGCCGGGGAAGATGAACGGCGCCGCCGCCAGCCCGATGAGGATCACCGCCAGCACCACGCCCAGTGCTCGGCTGCGCGGCAGGTCACCGGAGAGGAGCGTGCGGATCATTTGCCCACGGGATACAGCCCGCGCGGGCGCCAAAGAAGGATCAGCACCATCAGCAGGATGTTCGAGCCCAGTGCCAGCTTCGGCGCGACGTAGCCGATGTAATTGGCGAGCAGCCCGACGAGCAGCGCGCCGACGAAGCAGCCGCCGACCGAGCCGAGGCCGCCGATGATGATCACGATGAAGATCACCACCATCACCTGCATGCCCATGCCGGCGGTGAGCGACTCCTGATACATGGCCCACATCACGCCGCCGAGGCCCGCGAGCGCCGAGCCGGCGACGAACACGCCGACGAAAAGGCGCCGGATGCGATAGCCGAGCGACTCGACCATCTCGCGGTTCTCCACGCCGGCGCGAATCAGGAGCCCGATCCTGGTGCGGTTGAGCACCAGCCACATCGCCGCGAACACCGCCAGGCCGACAACGACGGCGAGCATGCGATAGCGCTCGATCGCGGCGTCGCCGATGAGGAACGAGCCGGTCAGCGTCGCCGGCCGCGGCAGCGCGATGAGGTCCGGCCCCCAGGCGACATGGATCAGCTGCTCGCAGACGATCAGGCCGCCCATCGTCACCAGGATCTGCTTGAGATGATCGCCGTACACCGGCCGCACCACCACGCGCTCGAAGAACCAGCCGAGCGCGCCGGCAAGCGCCATGGCGGCGAGCACGGCGGGAACGATGGCGCCGAGATTGCCGGCGAAACTCTGCGATTGCATCGCGGGCTTCATGGCGAGGAGCACCGAGGCGCCGGCGTAGGCCCCGACCGAGATGAAGGCGCCGTGCGCGAAGTTCATGACATCCATCAGGCCGAAGACCAGCGTCAGCCCCGAGGCCATGATGAAGATCATCATGCCCATGGCGAGCCCGGCGACGGTGAGCGTGACCCAGGTCGGCGTGCTCGGCACGAGCGGCAGTGCGAGCAGCCCGATCACCGGGACGAGGGCAAGCGGAATCCAGTTCTTCATTGGTGCGTGTCGAGCGAAAGACCGAGCAGGCGCTGCTGCAGCGCTTCGTCGGCGGCGAGCTCGGCCATGCGCCCGCGGTGCACGATCCGGCCGGAGTCCATCACCGCGACCGCGTCGCCCAGCGAGCGCGCGAAATGGAAGTTCTGCTCGACCACGAGCAGCGTGGTTTCGCGCTTGAGCTCGCGGAACGCCTCGATCATCGCCTGGATGATGGCGGGCGCGAGTCCTTTCGTCGGCTCGTCGACCAGCAGGAGCTTCCTCGGCTCGACGATCGCGCGCGAGATGGCGAGCATCTGCTTCTGCCCGCCGGAGAGGTTGCCGGCGAAGGCTTGCCAGAACTTCTTCATCGCCGGAAAAAGCACAAAGATGCGCTCGAGCCGCTTGTCATCCAACGGGCCTTCGCGCGCCGCAAGCAACAAGTTCTCGCGCACGGTGACGCGAGCTCCGGCGTCGGCGTGCGCGTGATGTCCTGCTGCTCGAACTTGATGCTACCCGCGGACGCGCGCCACAGGCCCATGATGGTGCGCAGGCAGGTCGTCTTGCCGGCACCGTTGCGGCCGAGGAGCATGGTCAGCGAGTTGGGTGCGACGGCAAAGTCGACGCCATGCAGGATGTGGTACTGGCCGATGTGCGTGTTGACGCCGCGCAGTTCCAGGAGCTCAGACACGCGCGACACCCAGATAGGCCTCCTGCACGATCGGCGAGGCGATCACTTCGGCCGGCGCACCTTGCGCGACGAGCTGGCCCTGATGCAGCACGATGATGCGGTCGGCGAGCGAGCGCACCACGTCCATCTTGTGCTCGACCAGCAGGATGGTCTTGTCGCCCTGCGCCTTGATGTGGCTGATGAGCTCGAGGATCACCGGGACTTCGTCGACGCTCATGCCGGCCGTCGGTTCGTCGAACATGAAGACTTCGGGCTCGAGCGCGAGCAGGATCGCCACCTCGAGCTTGCGCTGATCGCCGTGCGACAGCGCGGCGGCGGCCACCTCGCGTTTGTCGGCCAGCGCGACGCGCTCGAGATAGTGCTCGGCCTTTTCGATCAGCGCGATGCGCGAGTCCCAGGTCGCGAGCAGGCTCTTGCCGGCATTAGCACGCGCCTGCACCGCGAGGCGCACGTTCTCTAGCACCGACAGGCGCGGGAAGAGATTGGTGAGCTGGAAGGCGCGCCCGATGCCGCGCTTGGTGCGCTGCGGCGCGCCCATGCGCGTGATGTCCTCACCGAAGAGGTGCACCGAGCCGCTCGTCGCCGGGAGCTGGCCCGAGATCAGGTTGAAGTAGGTCGTCTTGCCGGCACCGTTCGGCCCGACGATCGCCGTGAGCGTGCCAGGGCGAAACTCGCACGACACGCCGTCCACCGCGACATGCCCGCCGAAGCGGATCGACAGGCCGTGCGTCTGCAGTACGGGGTTTATTTCTTTACCCGGACCGGGACCTTCATTTCCTCCGGCTTGATCTCGCGCACCAGCTGCGGCACCGCCCAGGCCACGTTCGGATCCACCTTGATCTTGAAGTGATACATGGACTGCATCGCCTGGTGGTCTTCCTTGCGGAAGGTCATGCGGCCCTTGGGCGTATCGAAGGCAAGGCCTTCCATGGCGCCGATCAGCTTCTCGGTGTCGGTGCTGCCCGCCTTCTTCAGCGCCTCCACCACCGCGATGCCCGCCGCCATGCCGCCCGCGGTGAAGAAGTCCGGTGGCGACTTGAAGCGCTTCTGGTGCTCGGCGACCAGCCAGTCGTTCACCTTGTTCTTCGGATGCTCGTAGTAGTAATAGGTCGCGCCTTCCATCCCGGGCACCGCCTTGTAGGCGGCGAGCGCCGGCAGGATGTTGCCGCCGGTCGCGATCTCGATGCCGAAGCGCTCGGGCTTGAGGTCGGCGAGCTTGCCGACCGGCGTCTGTCCCGCCCAGATCACGAAGATCACCTTGCGGCCTTTCTTGTCCTTGAGCGCGTTGAAGATGCGCTCTGCCGGCGCCGTGAAGTCGGTGGTCTGCTGCGGCGCGTACTCCTCATGCACGATCTGGGCGCCGGTGCCGGCCAGCGCATCCTTGAACGCCTTCACGCCGTCGCGCCCGAAGGCGTAGTCCTGCGCCAGCGTCGCGATCACCGTGTCCTTCTTGCCAATCGCCACCGCGTTGGCGATCGCGTCCTGCGATGAGCTGCGCCCGGTGCGGAAGATGTAGCGGTTCCAGTTCTCGCCGGTGATCTGGTCGGCCACAGCGGGCTCGACCAGCAGGATTTTCTTGCTCTCTTCGGCGACGGGCAGCATGGCGAGCGCGACGCCCGAGCTCGTCGGCCCGATCGCGAGGTCGACCTTGTCGTCACCGTACGCCGCGGCGAGCTGCGCCTTGCCGACGTCGGGCTTGGTCTGGCTGTCCTTCTCGATAACCACGAGCTTGCGCCCGAGCACTTCCATCTTGCCGCCGGTGGCGTACTCGAGGCCCATCATCAGGCCGGCGTGCGTCTGCTTGGCGTAGGCCTCGAGCGGGCCGGTCTTGTCGTAGACGTGGGCGATGCGGATCTCCTTCGCCTGACCGAATGCGAGCCCGGCGAGCGCGGCAAGCGAAAACGCGGCGAGCGATGTGCGTAGCTTCATGAACCCCCCTGGAAAAGCCGATTCTATTCTGCGCGCGCCTGCGGCTTGGGTCGGCGTCCCACGGTAACCGTAGCGTCCACGTCCTGTCCCTGGCGCTTGAGCTTGACCTTCGCCGACTGGCCGGGCGCGAGCGCCGCGATCAGATTCAGCATGCCGGCGGGGTCGGCCACGGGCTTGCCCTGCACCTCGACCAGCACGTCGCCGGGCTTGACGCCCGCCTTGTCCGCCGGTCCGCCGCGCAGCACCCCGGCAATCAGCGCGCCGCGCGTGCTGGCGAGCTTGAACGACTCCGCGACCGGGGGCGTGATCTCCTGCACTTCGACGCCGATCCAGCCGCGCGTCACGCTGCCCGACTTCACGATCTGCTCGAGCACCATCTTGGCGGTCGACACCGGGATGGCGAAGCCGATGCCCATCGAGCCGCCCGAGCGCGAAAAGATCGCTGTGTTGATGCCGACCAGGTTGCCGGCGGCGTCGATCAGCGCGCCGCCCGAATTGCCTGGGTTGATGGCGGCGTCGGTTTGGATGAAGTTCTCGAAGGTGTTGATGCCCAGGCCCGTGCGGCCGAGCGCCGAGACGATGCCGCTCGTTACCGTCTGCCCGACGCCGAAGGGATTGCCGATCGCGAGCACCACGTCGCCCACGCGCAGCGTCTCCGAGGAGCCGAAGCTGATCGCCGGCAAATTCTCGGAGTTGACGCGCAGCACGGCGATGTCGGTTTCCGGATCGTTGCCCACCAGTTTGGCGAGCAGCTTCTTGCCGTCGGCGAGCGCCACTTCGATCTCATCGGCGGCTTCGACCACGTGGTGATTGGTGAGCACGTAGCCGCTGGTG
>VBCP01000360.1 GCA_005888925.1 Betaproteobacteria bacterium
TGATCTTCCGTGCGCTGGTGCTCGAGCTGATGCCGCTCCTGACGGCGCTGTTCGTCGCGCTGCGCTCGGGTGCGGCGATCAGCAGTGAGATCGCTCTGATGCGCATCGCGGGAGAGTTCGAGGACTTGCCGAGCGCCGGCATCGAGCCCTTCGAGCGAGAGTTCGTGCCGCGCGTGGCGGCCGCCGCGACTTCGGTGTTCGCGCTCACCGCGCTGGCCTGCGTGTTCCTGGTCGCGCGTTCCTATCTCCTGATGTACGGGCCTTCGCCCTGGGGCTTCAGTCCCTTCACGCGCACCGTGGCGAGCGTGTTCACGCCGCTCGCGCTTGGCGGCCTCGGCGTGAAGTGCGTGGCCTTTGGCGCGGTAGTCGCGGTGATCCCGATCTCGGCGGGATTGGACGCGACGCGCGACGCGAAATCGGTGCCGGTCGCGGTGATGGGCGGAATGGTGCGGCTGTTCTTCGCGCTCGGATTGATCGAGATCCTGGCGCTCGCGCTGAAGTACGTCTGAACCGGCCTCAGCCGGATTTGAGCGTGTAGCCCTTGCCGCGCATGCAGTCCTCGACGCGCTGGCCCTGCTGCAGCTGCCGATCCGCGTCGCCATAAGCGCCCACCGGCGTTTGCACGCCGACGCCGGTCTGCGCAGTACGCACCTCTACAGAGTTAGACGTCGTACGCGGTGAAGGCAGGCTGGACACTGCTTGCGCCGCGGTAGTGCAGCTTCGCAGGTCGGCATCGATGCTCGCCGCGCTCGCTCCGGGTTTGTCCCATTGCGCGCTCGAGCAGCCCGCCATCAGCAATACCCAAAACCACTTTTTCATGTCAGCCGCCGTTTCAGGTCGGGCATGTATTTGCCCACGACGGATTGTGCCGCCGCCAGTGTTACACCGGCAACGAAAGCCACCCCGAGGCTGCCGAACGGATGGCGCGCGCGCAGCCCGGGTCGGGCGGGCGGCACCGGCTCGTTCGCCGCCGGCATCGGCTGCGGGTACGCTTTGGGCTCGATTTCCGGTCCGGGCCGCGCCTCGAAGCGGCGCGAGCCGTACTCCTGCGCGTACGCCCGGGTGAATTCGGCACCGAAGAGAAAAATCTGCGCCGAGTAGTACACCCATACCATGAGCACGACGAGCGAGCCCGCCGCGCCGAACGGGGAGGCGACGCTGCTTTTGCCCAGGTACAGGCCGATCAACAGTTTGCCGACGGCGAAGAGCACAGCCGTCACTGCCGCGCCGATCCACACATCGTGCCAGCCTACGTGCACGCGCGGGATGA
>VBCP01000361.1 GCA_005888925.1 Betaproteobacteria bacterium
GCAGCCGGCCAATACGGCGTTCTCGGGATGCTGTTCGGCAACGAAGAGGATGCCCGCAAGCTCGTCGCGACACTGGATCACGCCAACGCCATCCTCGCTTCGGTCGATTCGCTCGTCGGTAAGACCGACAAGCTGGTGCTGAAGACCGAGGAGCGCCTCTTCGCCCAGGGCGGCGTAATGGACGGCACGGCGCGCGCGGTGGAGCAGCTGAACAGCCTGCTCACCGACGTGCGCGATAGTCTGAAACGCGCCGATTCGATCCTCGCGGATGCCGAGACGACCGCCGGCAATGCCAAGGCGGCGACCACGGACCTCGGCGCGCTGCGCACCGAGGTCGATGCGAGCGTGCGCAAGATCTCCAGCCTGATCGACGAGATCAACCGCAAATGGCCTTTCGAGCGCAAGACCGAAATCCGGCTGCCGTAGCGCTCCTGCTCTTGGCGGCCGCCTGCAGCAGCGCTCCGCCGGCGCCGGAGTGGCAATCGAACGCCTCGGACGCGCTCCAGGCCTTTCAGCAGAGCTACCTCACCGGCGACAGCAAGGGCGCCGACACCGAGTTCTTGCGCGCGCGCTCCGAGCTCACCGCGACCGGCAGGGCCGACCTCGTGGCGCGCGCCGAGCTCGTACGGTGCGCCGCGCGTGTGGCGAGCCTGGTGCTTGAACCGTGCAGTGGCTTCGAGGCGCTGCGCGACGGCGCGGGACCCGAAGAGCTCGCCTACGCTGATTATCTGGAGGGACGCGGCCCACGTTCGCCATCCGCGGAGCCGCTCGCGCGCCTCGTCGCCTTTGGGATCCAGTTGCGCGCGGGCACGATCACGCCGCAAGGCATCGCAGCAGCGGTCGACATCGCCTCGAGCCAGGGCTGGCGGCGGCCGCTGCTCGCGTGGCTCGGCGTTCAGCTCAAGCGCGCGCAGGACGCGGGCGACAGCGAAACGGCGGCGCGCCTGAAGCGGCGCATCGAACTCGTCTCCGGCTAGAATTTCCCTCCCCCAAGGAGGATTGATGGCCAAGAAGGCGCCGCGGTCGCAGCCGAAGCAGATTCGACCGGACGACATCGATCCGCATCACCGCTGGGACCGGCCGCTGCAGGCACCGGGCCGCACGCAGGTCGACTTCGAGGAGCGCGTCAACTTCCGCCGGCTGCACGATTACCGGCTCGCGC
>VBCP01000359.1 GCA_005888925.1 Betaproteobacteria bacterium
ATCGATCAACGCGACATCCGGCGCAGCTTCCTGCGCGAGCGCGAGCCCGGTTTGCGCATCGCCGGCCGCGCGCACCCGATGCCCGTCGAGCGCGAGCGCCGCCTCGAGCATGTGCCGCGCATCCTCGTTGTCTTCGACGATGAGCACGCTGCGAGTGCCGGGGCCCGCCGCCGGGTGCGCCGCTTCCCGCGCCGTTCGCGCCGTGGCGAGGGGCAGGCGCACGGTGAAGAGCGCGCCGCCCGCCGGCGCGGCGCTCGCCACCGACACCGAGCCGCTGTGCAGTTCCGCCAGGCGCTTGATGAGCGCGAGCCCCACGCCGAGACCGCCAAGCGTGCCCTCACCGGACACGAAGAGCTCGAAAAAGCGCTCCGCATCGCCGGCGGCGATGCCCGGGCCCTCGTCCGCGACCTGCAACAGCGCCGCGCCGCTCTCCTCCTTGACGCTAACGCTCACCGCCTTGCCGGCGGGCGTGAATTTGAGCGCGTTGTCCAAGAGGTTTGCGACGATTTGCTCGATGCGCGCGCGGTCCGCATCGACCCACACCGGCGCAGTCTGAAGGCGCAGCTCGTGCCGCTCGAAGCGCCCCGATACACGCCAGACATTCACCAGCCTCGACACGGCTTCGCCGAGATCCAGGCGTTCGCGGTCGAGCGCGAGCTTGCCGAGGGTGATCCGGCTGATGTCCAGCAGATCGCCGATCAGGCGCGACATGTGCTTGGTCTGCCGCTCCACCACCCTTCGTGCCTTGGTCGCTGCCTCAGCCGAGGGCTCGGCGAGTTTCAGCACGTGGGCGGCGGCGGTGAGCGCTGCGAGCGGATTGCGCAGCTCGTGCGAAAGCATGGCGAGGAACTCGTCCTTGGCGCGGCTCGCCGCCTGCGCCTCGGCGGCCGCGCGCGCCGTAGCGCCGGCGCTGACGAGCGCCGCGTGAAGCTCCTCCAGCTCACGCACCGCCGGCATGGCGAGTTGTGGCCGTTCGCCGCGCGCGAGCGCGCCCGCCGAATCGGCAAGCCGCCCGATCGGCGCGGTTATGCGTCGCCCGATGACGAGCGCGGCAGCGAGCCCAAGAAGGATAGCGATCGCGGCGCCGCCGGCAAGAATCGCCAAACTGTCGCTGAGCGGCGCGAGCGCGACGGATCTCGCAACGCTGAGCGAAGTCGTCCATCCGGTCACCGGTGAGCGCGCGTACACGTGGTACACCGGCATTCCTTCGCTCGTGCGCCCCAAGCCGGATCCCCTGTCCGATCCTGCGATCTGCCGCGCGAGCTCGGGCGCGAGCGGCCTGCCGACTCTGCCCGCCGCATCCAGCGTGCGCGCTACGGCGAGTCCCTTGCGGTCGACGAGCGCCAGGACCGAGTCGGCCGGCGGACGCTGTGCGGCGAACAGGCGCGTGAACTCGGCGGCGTCGATCGACATTTCGAGCACATAGCGCGGTGACCAGGGAAACGAACAGATCGGAGACGACGGGCGCGCCGCTCTCGAGGACATTCTTTACCGGATCGCCGCCGCCGAGCGGCACATCGGGATATTTGAGGTCGGAGCCCGGTGGGCGAGTGCCGGTGACCGGGTTCGGCAGCGGGGCGCCATACGGCCGGCTGGAGTTGAGGAGCGACTTGCCAGAGGTGTCGAAGAGGACGACATAAGCGCCGCGCCGGCCTCGCATCGCTCTCGCGCAGATCTCATGAAAAGCTCGCAGATCCGCGCGATCGAGAAACGGCGACCCGGCCAGCGTCTCGAGCACGGCGAGCGATGTCTTCACCTCTCCGTCGACGGCGAGAGACAGCGCTCGCACCGTCTCGCGCATGCCCCGGTCCACAACTTCGCGCCGCTCCGCCAGGTCCTGGCGCACGATCAGGACGGCAAAAACAAGCAGCGGCACGGCCGCGGCGAGCACGAGCACGACGAGGTGCGAGCGCAGCCTCAAGAAGGATCCCCTGAGCCCGACTATACGCCGCGCCGTAACATAACGGGCAAGGAGGATGGCCATGAAGGACTGGCGACGGATCCGCAACTGGACGCGCGAAGAAATGATGAAGCGCGTGGCGCGCTTCAAGAAGCTGAAGGGCTCCGACGGCGGGCTGCCCGACAGTCCGCTGCCCGAGTGCAAGCGCAAGCTCTACGCGGTGATTGGTTTTCAGCCGCCGATGTCGGACAACGCCGCCACCACTTCACCGGTCGGCGCCGACGCGTCGTCGATGCCGGCGATCGCGATCGCCGAGGGCTTCAACCTCGGCTACTGCAAGGCAAGACCCGGCAAAGGCCCGCTGATGCACAACCACGACACCAACGAGACCTTCATCGCCATGACCGGACGTTGGCGCTGCGAGTGGAACGAGGGCGAGGCGATGGAATCGGTCGACCTCGATCCGTACGACGTGATCTCGTTTCCGGTCGGCGTGGCGCGGCGCTTCATGAACGTCACCTACGACGAGCCCGGCAAGGAGCACCTGCTGATGTTCATCATCGGCGGCAACCAGCCGCAGGCCGAGTTCACGCCGGCGGCGATGCAGCGCTGCGAGGCGTTCGCGGCGAAGAGCTCAGTTCGCCCCAAACGGCGGGCGTAGGCCTACTGACCGCGGCGCAGCGCGGCGAGCGACTTCAGCAGTGCAAGAACGACAAAGGCTGCCGCTAGCAGGAGCGTGACGGCGGCGAGCGCACGCCAAAGCGGCGCCGGATGGTCCTGCGCGTAGCGCGCGGCGGCATAGGCGAGCGCATCCAGGGGAAAGGTGAAGGCCCACCACGGCGGGCCGAAGGGCCAGCGCAGGAAGTTGCGCGATACCACGAGCAGGGCGACGGCGAGCACCAGGCCGAAGAAGTAGAGCGGCTCGAGCAACTCGGCGCCCGGATAGAGCGCGACGCCGTTGGCATAGATCAGCGACGGCGGCACGAGCAGCACGAACCAGCTCGGCCGCAGCCGCTCCGGCAGCGGCACGCCGATGATCGCGCGGTAGAAGAGCAGCGCCATCAGGATCGGCGCGGCGGCGGCGGAGACGCCGAAGATGAAGCGCGAAGCCTCGCCGTGGCCGAGCGCGATGCCCGGGCCCGGCGCGACGATGCCGCCCACCATGATGATCAGCCAGCCGGCGTTGATGTGCGCGAGGTCGATGCTGCCCGAGAGCCAGCGCGTGAGCGCCCAGACCTGGAATGCGAGCAGCAGCGCGAAGCCGAGCCACCAGATTAGGTTCGCTAGAGAAAAGAAATAGGGCGCGAGTCCGCCGCCCACGAGGAACATGCCGACCGGCAGCGCGCCGCAGAAGCCGAGCTGCGCCGGATTGGTGAACTCCTCGCGCACCGCCGCCGGATAGCGCACGAGCTTGGCCGCGTACAGCGGCAGCAGGATGAGAAGCGCGAGCGCGCCGAGCACCACCCACGGCTCGGTCACGTACGCAGGCGCGCGCACGTATCCGGGGAGCACGGGCGCCGCGGCACGCGCGGAGAGGCCGAGTCCGGCGAGGCCCATCACCGCGCCGTACATGCCGATCGGCACCTCGCGAACGTTCACGTCTGAGTGCCGAGGTAATAGCTGCGCACCAGCTCGTTCTGCTCGAGCGCCTTCACGCCGCCCTCGAACACGATCTCGCCGTGCACGATGATGTAGCCGCGGTCGGCGATGCGGATCGCCTGGTGGAAGTTCTGCTCGGCCATCAGCACGGTGAGGCCGTAGCGCTCCTTCAGCTCCTTGATCTTGGAGATGGTGTGCGAGACCAGGATCGGGGCGAGGCCGACGGACGGTTCGTCCACCAGCAGGAGCTTCGGCGCCGACATCAGCGCGCGCGCGAT
>VBCP01000048.1 GCA_005888925.1 Betaproteobacteria bacterium
CACGCCGGCATGGCGCGCGGCGAGCAAGCCTGCCAGCTGGACGATGAGCCGGCGCGCGGCGAAGAGCAACGCCTCGGCATGCGCCACCTCGGCCGGAAGCTCGAGCCGTGCCGCGAAGCGCTCCGGCGGCACGAAGAACTCGCGCGGCTCCGGCAGTGTGCCGAGCGCGCGGTCGAGCGCGTCGATCAGTCCCTGCCCGCAGCGCCGCGCGAGCCCCTCGCGCGGAAGCGCGAGCAGCTCGCCGAGCGTCGCGACGCCGATGCTCGCGAAAAATGCTTCATCGGCGCCGATGACGCCGATCGGCAGTTGTTCGAGGGGCAGGCCAGAACCCCGAGCCCGCCACAGCGCCGCGCGCGCCGTGGATGCGGCTGCGAGCGAAGCCTGCATCCCGAGCTCGGCCAGCCCGCATTCCAGCGCGGCGCCGAGCGCCTCGCGGCCGCCGAAATAGCGCAGGCTGCCTTCGACTTCGGCGAGCAGCGCGTCGGGCGGCTCGAGCGCGACCCTAGGCGTGAACTGGCAGGCCCAGGCGGCGAGCGGCTCGAGCATCCCGGCCGGGAGGCCGGGAAAGTGCAGCGCGATCCAAAACATGGAACGGTCTTTTCAAGGGCAGGTAGAGCGGCGCCGTCAAGGGCGCGCCGCGGCGTTTGACGAGGTGCACGGCGAGCTCGAGCCCGGCGGGCTCGAGCGCAAGGCGCAGGCACGCGGGCGAAGACTCGGCAGCGGCTGCCAGCGGGCGGTAGAGGAACGCGACCGCGCGGCTCGCTTCCGCCGCCACGGCAAGGCGTTGCAGCTCGGCGTAGCGCGGCTTCGGCAGCCAGGCGATGAGCGCATGGCAGCTTCCCGAGCGCAGCGCCTGCTCCGCGGCCCACAGCGCGTCGCGCCGGCTGGGCGGGTCCACGACCACCAGCGCCGTGAGATCGACGCCAGCGGCAGCCAGGGCAGGCGCATACGGCAGCTGCGGCGGCGCGACCCAGACGGCGCGCTTGCCGGCGCCGGTCAGCGCGGCAAGCACCGGCAGGATGAGCCCGAGCTCGCCGATCCCAGGCTCGCCCACAAGGAGCTCGGTCAGCCCCTGGCGCGGCCAGCCGCCGCCGGGAAGCTCGGCATCCAGAGGGGCAAAGCCGGTGGGCAGCGCGGCCATTCCCTTGGCGAGAGCCCCGCCGCGCCAGACCGGGTGCCGCTGCAGAATTTCCTCAAGGGCGCCCATACTGTATTTTCATACAGTATTCGGGCAGTGACAAGGGCTAGCGGCCGGTCTTCAGCTTGCGCAGCTGCGACTGGTACGCGACCATGAAATCCCGGCCGAACACCTTGTTGAAGTCTTCCTGGGCTTCCTGGGTGAGCTTCTGCTGCTGCGCGATGAAGGCTTCCCAGAGCTTCGCCTTCTTGCTGCCCAGGGCGAAGCCGCCGGCCGACTTCTCGAAGCTCTTCTCCAGCACCTGCGGGTCGAAGCGCCGCAGCGCGCCGAGGATCGCCGCGCGCATCCCGGCCATCAGGGCGAGCTCGTGCGCGCGCAGGTCCTCGCAGGCGTCGCCGATCGATTGCACCGGGTCGAGGAAGCCGTCGGTGCGGTCGGTCGGATCGAACAGGAACTGCATCGCCTCGTGCGGATCGGCCATCAGCTTCAGCGGATTGTTGTCGCGCGCCGCGACCATGGTGCGCTCCTCCGCCTCGAATTCCTTGCGCATCTCGCCGCGCGCGATCAAGAGCATCATCAGCCCTTCGACCGCGGCGCGCAGGATGGTCCCGCAATCGCGCAGCAGCCGCTCCGATTGCGCCGCCGAGATCTCCTTGTGCGGCATGCCGGCGCCTTCGAGAAACACGCGCAGGCCATCGTTCATCGATGCCGCGGGCGCGGCGGCGGCAGCCGGCGCCGGGGCGGGACGCGGCGCGGGCGGCGGCGGCTTGGTCTCGACGGGCGCGGCACGTTTCTCGGGCGCTGAAGCGGGCTTCATCGCGGGGCCGATGTAGGTCGGCTCTTCGGTGCCGCCGACGAAGGTCGGCTCGTCGAAGATGCCGGGCTCGGGCGCCGGAATGTCGGTCGTGCCGCCTTCGCCTTCCTCCGCCAGCATCTTGATCAGCGATTTCTTCTCGGCCGGCGGCGGAGCAGCCGGGCGCGCCTTCTCCGGGAACATCACCTGCACCTCGAACTCGCCCATCTCGAAGATATCGCCCGACTGCAGCGTGAGGCGCGTGCCGGGGCCGTAGCGATGGCCCTTCACCACCACCGGTGTTACCTTCGACACCAGCGACATCCAGTCGGTACCGTGCGGGTCATCGAGCGCAAGCGTGCAGGTGGCATCGCGCCCGATGGTGACCGGCAGGGCGTCGAAGTCGCGCGACTGGAATAGCGTCGGCCGGCCGCCGTGCTTGGTGAAGATCTTGACGGTGACGGCCATGGCCTCAGTTCACCTTTAGGCGGCCGCGCCGCTGCGCACGTCGCGCCGGCCCCAGCCGTGCTCGACCCAGCGGCCATCCATCATGGCGCTGTACTGCTCGGCCGGCGGCAGCGCCTCGCAAAGCAGCAGGCAGCGCCCGAACATCTCGGACTCCTCGGCGAGCCAGGCGGAAGTCGGCTCGGCGAGGCGCTCGGCGAGCTCGAGCACCTCGCGCGCGGGCGCCTGGCCGGTGCGCGCGCCAAGCGGCACCCAGAGCATCTGCGGCTTCGCGCCGCGGATCGGCACGGTGTCGTCCCTGCCCGCGGGATAGCGCAGCCATTCGGTGCGGAAAGGCTGCTGCACGATGGCGCCGTCGATCGCCGCGGAATCCGCGGCCGGCGCGATCGCCGAAAGCGCGATCGCCTCGATCTGGTCGAACCAGGCCTCGGCGGCGAGCAGCGTGCCGACGACATCGAGGCTCGCCGAAGGCAGTGCGCTCGCCACGGCGAGCGGAAAGTAGCGGCCGACGGCGTCGACGCTCGGCGCCATGATGCCGGCCCAGGCGTTCTGCGTGAGCATCCCGGGCGAGAGCACGAAGCGCCAGATCGGCATCGAGAGAAAAGTGTCGCGCCAGCGCCCGCCCAGGCGCTCGCGGCTGCCGGCGATCGCGGCCTGCAGCCAGCGATCCCAGGCTTCGCTGAACGACGACGGCATGCGCCGCGCGATGAAATCGCCGGTGACGGGAATCTTGCCGTACCAGCCAGCCGAAAATTCCTGCGGCGCCGCGCCGGCCGAGATCATGGCCGCTCGGACAGCGCTTCGCGCAGGTGCACGCCCAGATCGCGCTTGGCGGCCTCGGGCAGCGGCCAGACTTGCAGCGCGGCCTGCTCGATCGCCTGCGGGTCGCGGCGCGCGTCGTCCAGCGATAGGGCGAGGTGCGCCAAAAGCCCGTCGCGCAGCGCGTTGCGATAGGCGCGATCGGCTTGCGCGCCGAGCTTGTCGCCCTGATAGAAGCCGGCGCGCAGCAGCCCCGAGTCGCCGCCGCGGGCGGTATCGCGCAGCTCGCGCAGCTTGTTGAGCACGGCGATGAGCTTCGCTTCGTCCCCTGCGCGCAGGCTCGGCAGCGCCTCGAGCTCGCGCTTCGCCTCCGCGCTCTTCGCTTCCGCGGCGGCGATCAGGCTGCGGTTGCCGAGAAAGCTCGCGGTCCAGACGAGCGCGAAGGCGATCGCCACTGCGCCGAACGCCGCGTAGGCGGCAAGGCGCGCAAAGCGACGGCCGCGCTCGGCCGCGAGGTTCAGGCCCGCCAGGCCCGATTCGCCGAAGATCACTTCGTGCAGCAGGCGTTTCAGGAAATAGCTCTTGCCGGCGCCGGCGGCGGGCGGCTGCACCTTGCGCTCGAGGTTGAAGCTGCGCGCCAGCGTGCCGAGCACGCGGTCGATCGGGCTTCCTTCCTGTGTGCCGCTGGTGAAATACACCCCGCGCACGAAAGGCGCCTCGCCGACCCAGGCGCCGCCGAAGGCGCCTTCGAGGAACTTGGTGATCAGCGGCCCGGCGACGCGGTACTGCTGCGGAAAACGGTAGATCGTGGCGCGCTTCTGCAGGTCGCGCGTCTCCTGCAGCCGCTCGGGCAGCAGCGTGTAGAGCCGCCGCTCGAGGTGCGCGAAGTCGTCCTTGAAGCGCTCGCCCAGCCCGCGCGCCTGCTCGGTCGAGTCGAACGTGGCGCCCCAGACCTGCGCCCGCTGCTTGATGTCGAACTCGGAATAGAACTCGGTGAACCCGGCCAGCAGATCAGTCTTGGTGACCATCAGGTAGATCGGCAGCCTTACGCCGAGGCGCGCGTAGAGCTCGCGCACGCGGTCGCGCACATGCTTGGCGTAGCGCGCAAGCTCCTCGTCGTTCCAATGCACCAGGTCGCCGATGCTGAGTGTGATGATGACGCCATTCAGCGGCTGGCGCGGCCGGAAGCGCTTGAGCAGATCGAGGAAGCCGAGCCAGGCCGCCGCGTCCGCCTGGTGGTCGCTCTCCTGCGTGGTATAGCGGCCCGCGGTGTCGACCAGCACCGCCTGGTCGGTGAACCACCAGTCGCAGTTGCGCGTGCCGCCCACGCCCTGCAGCGCCTGCTCGCCGGCGCGCGGGTCGCCGAGCGGGAAGCGCAGGCCGGCATTGAGCAGCGCGGTGGTCTTGCCCGAGCCCGGGGCGCCGATGAACATGTACCAGGGCAGCTGCGAAACCGTGCGCCGCTCGCCCTCCGGCGTGCGAAAGCGCGCCTTGCGCAGCACGCCGAGCGCGTCCTCGAAGCGCTTGCGCAGCGTCTGCAGCTCTGCCGCGGCGCGCTCCGCGGAATCGGCGTCGAGCGAGCCGCCCACCAGTCCCGAGAGCAGCTGTTCGTTCTCCTTGGCGGCGCGGTGCATGCGCCAGAATTCCCAAGCCAGAAAAATCGCGCCGACGACGACGATGAGCGCGATGCGCGGCACCGGGCCTTCGAGCGGGCGCAGCATGTCGCCCACGAACCACACGGCGGCCGCGAACGCCACCCACGCCGCACCGCCGACGATCCAGCGCAGGTTCATGAGCCGCTCCGCAGGATGATCGCCACGCGCCGGTTCTTCGCGCGGTTGGCCGCGCTGTCGTTCGGCGCGAGCGGCTCGGAATCGGCGAGTCCCTCGGCCCGCAGCCGCGCCGGATCCTTCATGTCGGCGGCCATCAGTCCGACCACCGAACGCGCGCGCTCGGTGGACAGCTCCCAGTTCGACGGGAAGCGCGCGGTGCGGATCGGCTGGTCGTCGGTGTGGCCGGTGACCAGCACCGCCCCCGGGACCTTGTCCAGCGCCTCGGCGACGCGCTGGATCACCGGCTGCACCTTTGCATCCGGCCGCGTGCTGCCGGGAGCGAAGAGCTGGTCGCCCTTCAGCAGGATGAGCGTGCCTTCGGGAACCTGCGAGACCTCGACGTCCGAGCCGCCGAGGGATTTCGCGAGCTGCTCGGCTGCGGGAACCACGCCGGGCTTGGCTACGGGCTTGGGCGCGGCCGCGGCGAGCGCCGGCGGCGGCAGCTTGAGGCGCGCGAGCTCGCGCGCCACGGGGTCGGAGCGCGCGCCGAGCAGTACGCTGTAGCCGAAGTACAGGCCCGCCAGCAGCAGGGCGCAGGCCGAGGCCGCGCCCCAGACCGCCAGCGCACCGGGCACGCGCCGGGCGCGCACCTGGGCGCCGCGCCAGCGCGCAGAGAGCTCGGTCGACTTCTTGCCCTGGCGCTGCTCGATGAATTCATAAAGACGCGTGCGGGCTTGCGTGAGCGCCTGGCGCCCGCCTTCACCGCTGCGGTAGCGGCCCTCGAAGCCAAGCGCGAGGCAGACGTAGAAAAATTCCAGCAGCTCGACGTGCCGCTGCGGCTCGGCGAGCATCTCGTCGAGCAGGGTGAAGAACTTCTCGCCGCCGTTGTCCTCGCCTTGAATCTCGGCAAGCAGACTCGCCCACTCGCGGCCCCAGGGCGTTGCGGCGGCGGAGTCGTCGAGCAGTGCGCAGAGCGCGAAGCGCGCCGTCTGCATCTGGTCATCGGGAATGCCGGCAGCGAGTGCGCTGCGCTCGAAGCCGTCGATCTGCTCGCGCAGACGCGCGCGCAGGCCCGCCGGATCGGGATGGCGCAGCGCATGCCGGATCTGCGGCACGGCGGCGAGGATCGGGTTGGCGGCTTCGACCAGCGGGTTCAAGCCGCCGAGCGCAGCGAGGTCCGCCGCCGCGGCATGGCGCTCTATCGACGGCGCGAAGGCGCTGCGTTTTCGGCCCGGGGTCGGAAGAACTACGGTTGCATCGGCGTCGTCGGCCTGCTGAGCGCGCTCGCTCATTGCTTCCCCCCCAAAGTTCGCCGCATTGTCAACGGCGGGCGCCCGCCTCTGCGTGCAGCGCCGAGCGCCGCGCCGGCGTGGGGACTTCGCAAGTCCCCAGTGCGCGGGCGAAGCCATACCACTTGAGCGATTCGGCGTAATCGCGCGACACGCCGATCAGCCCTTTGTCGTAGATATCACCGAGCCGTTTCGCCGATTCGCAGCTGCCGCCGCGCGCCGCAGCGATGTACGCCTTGACGGCTTCCTTGCCCTTGCCCTCGCCTTCGAGACCTTGCGCCACCTGGATGCCGCCGCCCGTTGCCGGTGCTGCGCCTGCCGCCGGTGCCGGCGCCTGCTTCACCGCCCGCTCCGCCGCGAGGCGATCGCGCTCGGCCTTTTCCGCCGCGGCCTTGGCGTCCGCGGCGAGCTTCTCGTTCTGCGCTCTGTCGGCCGCGATCCGCGCGCGCTCCGCGTCGAGCGCCGCTTTCTCCGCCGCGAACTTGTCCGCCGCCGCTTTCTCTGCCGCGGCGCGCTCGGCCGCAGCACGCGACTCGGCCTGCTTCTGCGCATCGGTCTGCTTCTTCGTGTCGGCTTCCTTGGCTTTTGCTTCCTTCAGCTTGCCTTCTTCGGCCCTTTTCTCCGCGGCCAGCTTCTGCTGCTCGGCGCTCTTCGCCGCCTCGGTCTGTTTCTTCGCTTCCGCCTCGGCCTTCACGCGCGCCTCGGCGAGCTCCTTCTGCTTGGCGAGGTCGCCGGATTTTCTCGCTTCCGCCTCGGCGGCACGCGCTTTCACGAGCTCCTGCTGCGCCTGCTCGGCCTTCTTGTTCGCCTGCTCGAGCTCCTCGGTCTTCTTCTTCGCCTCCTCGAGCTGTTTCTGCATCGCCTGGATCTTGGCGGCGGCTTCCGGGTCTTCCTTCGGCAGCATGAAGATCACGCCGCCGGCGATGGCGAGCACCACCGCGCCGACGATGGCGGCGAGCTTGATCGCCTGCTTCTTGCCGCCGGGCTGCGCTTCGGCTTCCTCGGCGCGCTTCTTGAGCTCGGCCTCACGCTTGGCGAACTCGGCCTTCTGCTTCGCCTCGGCCTCTGCACGGGCTTTGAGTTCCGCCTCGCGGCGCGCCTTCTCTTCCGATTCGCGCTTTGCGCGCGCTTCGGCTTCGATCTTCGCCTTGGCGGCGGCCTCGGCTCTTTCCTTGGCCTCCGCCTCGGCGCGTGTCTTGGCCTCTGCCTGCCGCTTCGCCTCGGCTTCGGCCTCGCGCTTCTTGAATTCGGCCTCTTTCCTGGCCATCTCGGCGGCGGCTTCCTGCTTCGCCTTCTCGACCGCCTCTTTGCGCGCCTTCTCCTCGGCCTCGGCGCGCGCCTTGGCGTCCATGCCGAGCTTCGCCTGGGCTTCGGACTCGCGTTTCTTGAATTCCGCTTCGCGTTTGGCGAACTCGGCCGCGGCTTCCTGCTTCGCTTTCTCCGCTGCGGCCGCGGCTTCCTGCCTGGCCTTCTCAGCCTCCAGCCGCGCTTTCTCGGCTTCCTGCTTCGCCCGCGCCTGCGCCTCGACCTCGCGCTTCTTGTACTCCTCTTCCTTGCGGGCCATCTCCGCTTCGAGCTTGGCCTTCTCGGCCTCGAGCTTCGACTTGGCCTCGGCCTCGCGCCGCGCGGCCTCTTCGGCTTCCCTCTTCTCCTGCTCTTTCGCCTTGGCGGTCGATTCTTCGAGCGGCACGCCGCGCAGCTTCGCGATCTTGCGCTTGGCGAGCGCGGCGTAGATTCCCGTCGGGAACTGCTGGACGTAGAGGTCGAAGTCGTCGGGGTCGTTGCCGTCCTTGATCGCGCGCCAGAACTCGAGCTCGACTTCCTGGTTGCTGCCGCCCTGCGTGCCGGTGCTCTGCGTGCGCGAGGATTCCTGCGCCGGCGCCTTGGCTATGGCCGGGGCAGGCTTCACCAGGGCGGCGAATTCGCCGGTCATGGCGCCCGCCACGGTCTTGTCCGAATCGTCCTCTTCGGGCTTGCCTTCGAGCGCGCGCCTCAGCGCCACCGCGAGGTCGCGCGCCGATTGGTAGCGCGTGTCCGGATTCTTGGAGAGCGCCTTGTTCACCACCGCATCGAAGAGCGGCGTGATGGCGTTGTTCAGTGACGAGGGTAGCGGCGGTTCTTCCTGGATGATCTTCTTCGCGATGGTCCAGGCGCCGCTGCCGGTGAACGGTTTCTCGCCGCACAGGAACTGGTAGAGGATGATGCCGGCGGAGAACACATCGGTGCGCTTGTCGATGTTGCCGCCGGTGATCTGCTCGGGCGACATGTAGGCCGGCGTGCCGACCATCGTGCCGGCCTGCGTGCGCTCGACCGAGGTCTTGTCGGAGTCCTGCACGCGCGCCACGCCGAAGTCCGTGAGCTTGGTGCGCGCCTGCGCATCGAGCATCACGTTCGCCGGCTTGATGTCGCGGTGGATGATGCCGGCGTTGTGCGCGAAGTCGAGCGCGTCGCACAGCTCCGCCATGATGCGCACCGCTTCCTTCAGGTCGAAGCGCTCGTTCGCGTCGAAGAAGGTCTTGAGTTCCTTGCCCTTGATGAACTCCATCACGAGGTAGGCGATGTCGCCTTCCTCGCCGAAGTCGTACACCTGCACGATGTTCGGATGGTTGAGCCGCGCGACGGCCTGGGCCTCGCGCACGAACCGCATCGAGTAATCCTTGGCCGTGTCCTCGTCGAGGTGGCTCTTCAGGATCGTCTTGATCGCCACGCGCCGGCCCAGGCGCGGATCGACGCCCTCGTAGACGACGCCCATGGCGCCCTTACCGAGGGTGCGCTCGATGTTGTAGCGGCCTAGCGTTTTGAGGTCAGGGACCGGGGCGGCAGCCATGGCTCAGGACTCTAATTGCATCCCCTTGTGTGTAGTGCGCAATTATCTGTTCCGCGTCGCGATGCGACAAGGCAGTACGTCGCAGGATTACGACCGCCTGTCAACGCTCGGCGAGAGAGGTCTTCGGCCGCGGAATTGGCGCGCTCTGCTCGCGCACTTTTTGATGTCTTGATACGCCCAATCGTCGCCGCGCCAGCTCAGCCGTAACATTCTGTTCTTGCAAACTTTTACGCTCATCCGGGCTGCGGCTTTGGTTTCGGCTTCGGACGCGGTTTCGCTTTCGCCGCCGCCTTCGCCTTCGGCTTGCCCTTCGCGACGAGCTTCTTCGGCTCGATGTCCGTCTTTTGCTGCGCCGCAGGATCGGGGTTCTGCGCTGCCGTGGGACGGAACCCAACAGCCAAGGCAACGGCAAACACCCCGGCAATCGCGAGCCGGGGCAGCTTCTGCCCAACGGTCATTCGCAGAAGAACTCGAGGACGTCGGTGGCCGTGGCGCGCGACTGGCCGAAGGCGATCCAGCCATGCCCGCGCAGCGTGAACTCCTCGCGGCGCAGCACGATTTCCTTGTCGCCCTCGATGGTGATGAAGGTGCCGTTCGCGCTGTGATCGGTGAGGATGAACTTATCGAGCCGCCGCTCGATCTTGCCGTGCGCGCGCGAGGCCATGCGCTCCTTGATGACGAGATCGGCCGAGGCATCGCGGCCGAGCGCCACCCCCGGGCGTTCCGAGGAGAGGATCACCTCGTTTCCCTGCACCATCAGGCGCAGCTTCGCGTTCTTCGGCTTGTAGACCGACTTCTGCGAAGCGAGCGTGGTCATGTCCTCGCTCTGCTGCCAGATGAGCTCGTAGACCTGGATCTCCTGCGCCTTGCCCTTCACCTGGATCGTGGTGATGGCGCGCGTCGCGGCCTTGAGCATCGGCGACATCAGCATCACCGTGTCGCGCGCGGTGATGATTTGTCCTTTTGTCGCCACGCCGGCGAGGCGCGCCGCGAGATTCACCGCGTCGCCGAAGACGTCGCCGTCGCGTTCTACCACCGGACCGTGATTGAAGCCGATGCGCACGCCGATCTGCGTATTGCCGACCGGCGGCATCTCCGAGATCGCGCTCTGGATCTCGATCGCCGCGTCGGCTGCCTGGTCGGCGGTCGCGAAGGCGGACATGACCTCGTCACCGATCGTCTTGATGACGCGGCCCTTGGCGTTGACGGTCTTCTCGCGCATCAGATTCACGCACTTCTCGATAGCGGCGTGCGCGACGGTGTCGCCCGCCGTCTCGTACAGCTTGGTGCTGCCGCTGACATCGGCAAACAGCACCGCCGCTTCGCTGACCTGCTCCGCCATTTAGCCGCCGGCCTCCCTTACGAGGTGATTGTACCCGGGAGCAAAAAAATCGGGGCGCAGCTAGCGCCCCGAGCCTCCCCCTGTCCGCCTGCGTTATTTACAGGCCGTGCCCTCCCGGCTCTCTTCGAAGCAATCCGGCGTCGAGATGCCGGTCTCGTCGATGCGGTGATCCATCGGCGGCGTCGTGCCGACGTCGCCCGCGAAGCCGTAGTCGATCTGCTTCGCCACGCTGTCGGTCGACTGCGCGTCCTTCAGGGCCTGCGCCGCGATCTGCGCCACCGACGCACCGATCGACGCCGTCACCGAGAACACGCCCGCGCACGCCGGACCGCTGATGCAACCATTGTTGTAGAACACGTTCGCGCCGGTGTTCTGCGAGGTCGGCGTGAACGTCGGCTGCGGTGCCGCCGGGCCGCTCAGGTTCCAGGCCGATGCCGATCCGGTCAACACGACGTTGCCCGCACCGAAGTTGATCGCGAGCGAAGTGCCGGCACCACCGACCTGGTTTCCTGCGCTGAGAGTGCCCGAGCCGCCTGTCACCGTACCCGTCGTCGAGATCGTGCCGCCCGCGGTGAGATTCACCACAGCCCCGCTGATGGCTCCCGACGTCAGCGTACCGCTCGTCGCGAGCGAGAGCGTGCCTACCGCGCTCGCATTTACGGTGCCGGCAAAGCTGTTGCCGGCATTCGTCGCGCTGATCGAACCGGTGCTCAGCGTGATCGCTCCGGGAACGCTTACCGCATCGTTGAGCGTTAACGCCCCAGTCGTCGTTACTGCACCGCCGTTGATGGCCGTCGTTCCAAGCGAGTCCGTCGTGAGGAACGCGAGGGCCGCCGTGCTGCCCACCGTGCTGCTGAACGTGGTCGCGCCCGAACTGTTCACCGTCAGGCCCTGCACGCCCGGTGCCGCCGCGTTCACTGCGCCGGTAAATTGCACCGCGCCCGCACCAGCGTTGATCGTCACGTTGCAGCAAAGCGTCGTTGTCCCGCCGGCGGTGAAGCCGCTGTTGTTATACGTGCCCGCGAGCTGTGTGTTCTCGTTGAACGTCGTCGCACCGGTGGTGCTGACGCCAACCGAGGACGAGGTGCCGAACACGTCCGTCGTCAAGCTCGTGAGCGGCGTGATGTTGCCGACCAGCGCGTTGAAGTTCGTCGGCCCCGTGGTGTTCACCGCCAGCGTCTGCGCACCGTTAACGGTGCCGTTGAAGTTGATCGCCGCGCCGCCGGTGCTGGCGAGAGTGGTCCCCGCACCGAGCGTCACCGCATCGTTGTAGGTTTGAGCTCCCGTGGTCGTCACCGAGCCGCCGTTGATCGCCGTCGTGCCGCCGGCGTCCGTCGTCAGGCTCGCCAGCGCCGCCGTGTTGCCGACTGCGCCGCCGAACGTCGTGGTACCGCTGTCGTTCACTGTCAGGGCAAAGGCCCCGTTTACTGTGCTGGCGAAGGTGTTGCCCACGCCGGTGAGGACCGTCGCAGCGCGGAGCGTCACCGCATCGCCGTAGCTCTGCGCCGCCGTTGTCGTCACCGCACCGCCGTTGATCGCCGTGGTGCCGCCCGCATCGGTAGTCAGGCTGGCAATGTTGACGGTCGAGTTGAACGTCGTGGTACCGGACGAATTCACCGCCAGGCTCTGTGCCCCGCTCACGGCGCCGGTAAACGTTGCGCTACCC
>VBCP01000363.1 GCA_005888925.1 Betaproteobacteria bacterium
TCTACTTCCACGAGGAGCGCGTCGCCCTTAGCCCCGGCTCGACGCTGCGCCTGGCAAGCGAATCCGACGTGCTCACTTCCGTGGGCGGCCGGGTCACGCAGGCCTTCAGCTTCGACGCCACCACGCAGTACAACCCGTACCAGAGCCGCGCCGAGCGCTACGGCGTGTCGATGCGCTACGCCCCGGAGATCGCCAAGGTGGTGAACGCCAGCTACCGTTTCCAGCGCGATATCCTGCGCCAGATCGACGTCTCGGGGCAGTGGCCGGTGGCCGCGGGATGGTATGGCGTCGGGCGCTACAATTACTCCCTGCTCGATCGGCGGCTGCTCGAAGGGCTGGCCGGCGCCGAATACAACGCGGGATGCTGGGTGTTTCGCTTCGTCGTGCAGCGCATCCAGGCCGCCGCCGATGTGACCTCCACCGCGATCATCTTCCAGCTGGAGTTCACCGGGGTCGGGCAGATCGGCACCGCCGAAGCGGTGCAGCTACTGAGAAGGGATGTACCGGGTTATTCCGTAATCAACCGCAGCGACCCTGCGCTCGCAGCACCGAGTGCCCGGCCGCGGCTGCCGTTCGAACAGACATTCTAGATGCGCAAACTCGCACTCCTCGTCGCCCTGCTGGCGGTTCCATTGGCTCCGGTCCATGGCGTCACGCTGGTCGATCGCATCGTGGCCGTGGTCAACAAGGAAGTGATCACCTATTCCGAGCTGAGCGAAGCGGTCGGCATGGCCGAGCGGCAGCTGCGCCGCCAGGGCACGGCTGCGCCCGAGCGCCCGGTGCTCGAGCGCCAGATGCTCGAGCGCCTGATCCTCGACAAGGCGCAGCTGCAGATGGCGCGCGACAGCGGCATCCGCATCGACGAGCTCTCCCTCGACCGCGCGGTGGAGCGCATCGCGCAGTCGAACAAGATGACGCTCGCCGATTTTCGCCGCACGCTCGAGTCCGACGGCGTGTCGTTCGACGCCTGGCGCAACGACGTGCGCCAGCAGATGATGATGGCGCGCCTGCGCGAGCGCGAAGTCGAGAACCGCGTGCAGGTGAGCGAGACCGAGGTCGACGTGTTTCTCGAGCAGATGAAGGCCCGGCCGGAGGCTTCGGAATACAACCTCGCCCATATACTCGTGCGCCTGCCCGAGGGCGCGAGCCCCGAGCGCATCCGGCAGGCGCGCGAGCGCGCCGAGCAGGCGCTGGCCGAGGCGAAGGGCGGCGCGGCCTTCGCGCGCGTGGCGGCGAGTTTTTCCGATGCGCCCGACGCGCTGCAGGGCGGCGCGCTCGGCTGGCGCAGCCACGACCGCTTGCCCGAG
>VBCP01000364.1 GCA_005888925.1 Betaproteobacteria bacterium
GCCTACGAAGAGCTCAAGATCGGCGAAGTGAGCCAGCCGGTGCGCACGCCCTTCGGCTACCACCTGATCCAGATTCTCGAGCGCCGCTCGAGCGATCTCAGTCCCGAGCGCCGCCGCATGCAGGCGCGCCAGGCGCTGCGCGAGCGCAAGGCCGACGAGGCCTACCAGGAATGGCTGCGCCAGCTGCGCGACCAGACCTACGTCGAGCTGCGGCTTGAGGAACGCTAAGCCGGTCATCGCGCTCACTTCCGGCGAGCCCGCCGGCATCGGTCCCGAGCTGTGCGTGCGTCTCTCGCAGCAGACGTCATCGGCAGATCTCGCGGTGATCGGCGATCGCTCCATCCTCGCCGGTTGCCCGCGCATCGAGCACGTGCCGCTCGCTCATCCGCGGGTGCCGGGAAAGCTCGATCCGGCCAATGCACGCTATGTGCTGGCGGTGCTCGACCGCGCCATCCGCGGCTGCCTCGAGGGCGAGTTCGCCGCCATGGTGACCGCCCCGGTGCAAAAGAGCGTGATCAACGACGCCGGCATCGCCTTCACCGGCCACACCGAATATCTCGCCGAGCATTCCGGCGCCGCGCAGGTCGTCATGATGCTGGTCGGTGGCGGCCTGCGCGTTGCGCTCGCCACCACGCATCTGCCGCTCAGCGAGGTGCCGCGCACCATCACCACGAATGGGGTGTCCAGCGCCCTGCGGGTGATCGACGCCGACCTCAAGCGGCGCTTCCGCATCGCGAGACCCCGCATCCTCGTCGCCGGGCTCAATCCCCATAGCGGGGAATCGGGTCACCTGGGACGCGAGGACATCGAGGTGATCGCGCCCGCGATCGCCGCCGCGCTCGCCGGCGGCATCGACGCCAAGGGTCCGATTCCCGCCGATACGCTGTTCGTGCCCGAGCGGCTGCGCCAGGCCGATTGCGTGCTCGCCATGTATCACGACCAGGGACTGCCGGTGCTGAAGTACGCGAGCTTCGGCCGCGGCGTGAACGTCACGCTCGGCCTGCCGTTCATCCGCACGTCGGTCGACCACGGCACGGCGCTCGATCTCGCCGGCACCGGCCGCGCCGACGCGGGCAGCCTCGCCGAAGCGCTCAAGCTTGCCATCGACCTCGCATCGGCCTCGTAAGAGGTTCGGCCAGCATTTCCTCCACGACCCGCGCGTGCTCGCGCGCATCGTCGATGCGGTTTCTCCTTCTGCCAACGATTTCCTGGTGGAGATCGGGCCCGGCGAGGGCGCGCTCACCGGCCCGCTGATCGAGCGCGCGGGCAAGCTCGAAGCGATCGAGCTCGACCGCGATCTCGCCGCGGCGCTCGCCGCGCGCTTTCCGCCCTTCAGGCTGACCGTGCACTGCGCGGACGCGCTCGAGTTCGACTTCGCGCGCTTTCCCGCCGGCCTGCGCCTGGTGGGCAACCTGCCGTACAACATCTCCACGCCGCTGCTGTTCCACGTCGCGCGCTACGCCCAGCGCGTGCGCGACATGCACTTCATGCTGCAGCTCGAGGTGGTCGAGCGCATGGTCGCCGCGCCCTCGACCGCTGCCTACGGGCGCCTCTCGGTGGCGCTGCAGGCGCGCTTTGCGATGCAGAAGCTTTTCAAGGTTTCAAGAGGGGCGTTCCGCCCGCCGCCCAAGGTGGAATCGGCGGTGGTGCGTCTCGTGCCGCTGCCGGCGATGCTGCAGATCGACGACGACCTGCTGCGGCAGGCCTTTTCGGCGCGCCGCAAGCAGCTGCGCAACGCGCTTCCCGGTGTGGATTTCGCGCGCGCCGGCATCGATCCGCGCCTGCGGCCGGAAAACCTCTCGCCCGAGGACTACGCGCGGCTCTCGATGAACTCGATCTTGTAGCCGTCCGGGTCCTCGGCGAAGGCGATCACCGAAGTGCCGCCCTTCACCGGGCCCGGCTCGCGCGTCACTTTGCCGCCGTTGCCGCGCACGCGCTCGCAGGCCTGTCTCACGTCGGGCACGCCGATCGCCACGTGGCCGAAGCCGCTGCCCAGGTCGTAGCGCTCGACGCCGTAGTTGTAGGTGAGCTCGAGGACAGCGGTGCGCTTCTCGTCGTCGTAGCCGACGAAGGCGAGCGAATACTTCTGCTCGGGCCGGTCGGTGGTGCGCAGGAGCTTCATGCCGAGCACCTCGGTGTAGAACTTCACCGAGCGCTGCAGGTCGCCGACGCGGAGCATGGTGTGCAGGAGTCTCATCTCTTTCCTCTCAGGACGGGCAATGTACGGGCGCTCAGCTCGAGGCGCTCGCGTGCTGCGCGCCAGCCGGGATACAGCCGCGCGAGCAGCGCCCAGTAGCGGCGCGAATGGTTGAGTTCCACGAGGTGCGCCACCTCGTGGGCCACCACGTAATCGGCGAGCTCGGGCTCGACGTGTACCAGCCGCCAGGAAAGACGGATCGCGCCTCCCTCCGTGCAGACGCCCCATTGCGTGCGCGCGTTCGATAGCGCGACGCGCGGGGCCGACAGGCCGAGTTCGGCGGCGTAATGCGCCACCCGCGGGCGCAGTGCCTGCAACGCCTGGTGCTTGAGCCATGCGATGAGCACGTCGAGCGCTCGCGAGCGCTGCGGCGCGCTGACGACGAGGGAGGCTTCGCGCTGCTCCACGCCACGGCGGCCTTTGCCGACTTGCAGAATGTACGGGGCACCGAAGAGCGGCAGCACCTCGCCGCTCGCGCCCTGCAAGACGGACCCGCGCGGCGTGCGCGCCCATTCGTCGAGCTTGCGCAGGATCCAGCGCTCCTTGTCGCGCAGGAACGCTTCGATCTCGCGCCAGGGCGCGCGCAAAGGCGCGGCGACTTTCAGTCCCGCGGCGTCGACCGTGAGGCCGAGCGTGCGCCGCCGGCGCCGCGCGAAGCGGTATTCGATGGTGCGGCCGCCGAGCTCGATCAGAGTAGCGCCTTCTGCTGTTCCTCTATCCATGCCTCCGCCAGGTCATTGAGCGTCTTGGGATCGCGATCGGCCGCCTCGATGCTCGGCCCGATGCGCACGGTGACGATGCCGGGGCGCTTCAGGAACGCATTGCGCGGCCAGAAGAGGCCGGCGTTGTGCGCCACCGGCACCACCGGCGCGCCGGCCGCGGCGGCGAGCCAGGCGCCGCCGAGCTGATAGGGACGCCGCTCCCCCGGCCGCACGCGGGTGCCTTCGGGAAACACCACCACCCAGAAGCCCTGCTCGAGGCGCTCGCGGCCGCGCCGCGCGATCGCGCGCAGCGCCGCCACGCCGCGCGACCGATCGATGGCGATCGGGCTCATGAGCGCAAGGCCCCAGCCGAAGAACGGGATCCACAGCAGCTCGCGCTTGAGCACATGCACCTGCGGCGGAAAGATCACCTGGAACGCCATGGTCTCCCATGCCGATTGGTGCTTGGAGAGGATCACGGCGGGGCGCGACGGCAGGTTCTCGCCGCCCTCGACGCGCCAGTGGATGCCGAGCACCGTTCTCGCCAGCCAGACGACCAGATGCGACCAGCCGGAAATAATGCGATAGCGCAGCATCCGCGGCAGTGGAAACGTCGCGAGCGCGAGCACTGCGTATGGCGGAGTAATGACCAGGAGTGCGAGCGCAAATAGGGCCGAGCGCAGCCACCTCATGGAGCCAGATGCTCGGCGAAGGCGGCGAGATCCGGAAAGACCTGCGTGCCCGGCGGCAGGTTGCCCTCTTCGCTGGTCTTCTTGCCCTTGCCGGTCAGCACCAGCACCGGGCGCGCGCCCGCGGCGGCCGCCGCCTGCACGTCGCGCAGCGCATCGCCCACCATATAGGTCTCCTCGAGCGACACGTTGAAGCGCTGCGCCACCTCGAGCAGCATCCCCGGCTTTGGCTTGCGGCACTGGCAGCCGGCGGCGTCGGCGTGCGGGCAGAAGAAGAACGCATCGATGCGCCCGCCCGCCTGCGAAGCCGCGCGCTGCAGGTGGTCGTGGATCTCGAACAGCGTGCGCGTCGTGAACAGCCCGCGCGAGATGCCCGACTGGTTGGTCGCCACCACGATGCGGTAGCCCGCCTGCGTGAGCCGCGCGATCGCCTCGAGGCTGCCCTTGA
>VBCP01000365.1 GCA_005888925.1 Betaproteobacteria bacterium
TGGCAGTGCTCGCCGGCGTGGGCGGCGGCGTGCTGTTCGTGCCGATCGTCGGGGCGCTCTTCCCGTTCCATCTCGACTTCGTGCGCGCCGCGGGGCTGCTCCTCGCGCTGACCGGCGCGCTGTCCGCCGCGCCGGCGCTCCTGCGTGCCGGGCTCGCGAGCCTCAGGCTCGCGATGCCGCTCGCGCTCATTGGCTCGATCACCTCGATCGTGGGCGCGCTCGTCGGCCTCGCGCTGCCGACCGACGCGGTGCAGATCGCGCTCGGCGCCACGATCCTCGCGATCGCTGCCCTGATGTGGCGTTCACCAGCCCGGGGCAGCGAGGCGCCGGCAGGCGATGCGCTGGGCGCGGCGCTGCGCATGAATGGCATCTACCACGACGCGGCGCTCGGCCGCGACGTCGAGTGGCGCGTGCGGCGCACGCCCGCGGCGTTCGTCGTCTTCGCCGGCATCGGCCTCCTTGCCGGCATGTTCGGCCTCGGCGCGGGCTGGGCCAACGTGCCGGCGTTCAATCTGCTGATGGGCGCGCCGCTCAAGCTCGCGGTCGGCAGCTCGGGCCTGCTCCTTTCGGTGGTCGATACCTCGGCGGCCTGGGTCTATCTCAACCGCGGCGCGGTGCTGCCGCTGATCGTCGCGCCTTCGATCATCGGCGTGATGCTCGGCGCCAAGGTGGGCGCGCGGCTGCTGCTCAAAGCGCGCCCCGGGCTGGTGCGCCGCATCGTCATCGCGCTGCTGCTGATCTCCGGGACGCGTGCGCTGCTCAAAGGCTTCGGCATATGAGCGACGAGCACGACATCTACGCGCGCTGGCTCGCCTGGGGCACGTACATCGCGCTCGCCGTGCTCATCGCCAGCTTCCTCGCCTATGCGTTCGCACTGCGCGATCCGCATCTGCCGCCGCAGGAACTGGTCAAGCTGTGGGCATTTCCGGTGGATCACTACATCGTGGCGAGCGGCGCGCCAACCGGTTGGGGCTGGCTCGCGCTCCTGCACAAGAGCGACTACCTGATCTTTTCCGCCGTCGCCATGCTCGGGCTCGTCACGGTCGTGTGCTACGCACGCCTCGTTCCGCTGCTGCTCGCGCAGGGCGAGCGCTGGCGCGCGCTGATCGCCGTCCTGCAGGTGCTCGTGCTGCTGGGAGCAGCGTTCTACTAGGCGGCGAGCGGCTGCGCCGAGGCGAGCTGCTCCTTCGCGAAGGCGAGGAAGCCCGCCACCAGCCGCGAGTGGAACCTTTCTTTCGGGTAGACCGCCGAGAAATTGCGGATCAGCCGCGGGCGCAGCGGGATCTGCACGAGCTGGCCGAGCTGCAGCTCCTTCGCCACGATGACGTGCGACATGATCGCGAAGCCCAGGCCCGTGGCGACGAGGCCCTTGATCGCCTCGGGACTGCCAAGCTCCACCACCACGTTGAGCGAGTCCGGCGCCACGCCGGCCTTCGCGAGATAGCGGTCGATCACCTCGCGCGTGCCCGAGCCGGGCTCGCGGTTGATATACGGATGCTGCGTGAGCGCCGAGGGCAGCGCGAAGCGCTCCTGCGCGAGCGGGTGCGAAGGCGCGCACACCACCTGCAACTCGTCCTCGCAGCACAGCTCACTGTGCAGCGACGCGAGGTGCGAGTCGCCTTCGATGAAGCCGAGGTCGAGCGTGCGCTCGGCGACGCGGTCCTGTACCGCCTCGGAATTGCCGACGAACAGCGTCGGCACCACCGCGGGAAAGTGCGCCTTGAACTTGCCGATGAGCTGCGGCAGCACGTATTCGCCGATCGTCATGCTGGCGCCGATGAGGAGCGGCCCCGCCGCCTGCCCGCCCATCTCCTTCAGCCGCGTGTCGAGCTCGGCCGAAAGCGCGAGGATGCGCTCGGCGTATTCCAGCGCCACGCGCCCCGCGGGCGTGAGCGCGATGCGCCCCTGCGCGCGGTCGAAAAGGCGCGTGTTGAGGTGCTCCTCGAGCTGCTTGATCTGGAAGGTGACGGCCGGCTGCGTCATGAACAGCGTCTCGGCCGCCTTGGTGAAGGAAAGGTGCTTGGCCACCGCATGGAATACCTGGAGGCGCCGGTCGGCCATGAGTCTTTCCCGTTATTCGGAAAGGCTATTCAAGCATAGAACTAGTCGACGATGTGGCGCAGCCGGGTCGACCTCGAGCTTCCTGCGCGGGCTGTGCCCCGAATTCCGCGACGGCCGCTGCATCTTCCGGATCAAGTACTGGAGGCTGATCGGATCATCCTGCCCACTATTGGCGACACTCCTTAGCAGATCATCCGCCGCGCGCCGGGGCGACACGTTGGTGTCCCACACTAGCCCGCTCCATGCGTGCGAAAAGGTTGTCTATGAAGCGCCACATCGCTGTGTTGCTTGCGGGCCTGCTTGTTTCGTGCGGCGGTGGAGGCGACGGCAGCAGTACTGGCGCAAGCGCTTCCGGAAGCGGTGGCGGCGGTGGGCTGGCCGGCGTCGGTGCGCGTGCCGAGGAATCCGACCCGACGGTTACCTTGAGCGGCGCATGGACGGCCGCCAATTCCGGCTGGGGATGGAGCGGAGGCACCGCCGTGCAATCCAATGCGGCCGGAACGACGGCCTCGTTCAATTTCAGCGGCAGCTCCGTCCGGTGGATCGGCAGCCGCGGCAGAGGGATGGGAATCGCTCTGGTCTCGGTGGACGGAGGCCCGGGCAGAGAAGTCGACTTGTTTGCCCGTCCGGACGACGAAGTCCACACGCCCATCATTACGATCAGCGACTTGAGCGATGGCCCGCATACGCTGACGATCACGGTGACCGGCCGGCAGAACAGCTCAGCGACAGGAAACGTCGTGGTGGTGGATGCCTTCGATGTGCAGCCCGGTGTGACCGTGTCGCATTGGCAGGACACGAACCCCGAGCTGCAATTCAGTGCCGGCTGGACCAAGTCGAGCACCGGCTTTCCCTGGAGCGGTAACGGCGCCTCGAACCCGCCCGAGCTGCCGGTCACCGCGCAGGAAACCCAGACCGCAGGCGCGAGCGTCACGGTACCGTTCAATGGCACCGGGATCAGCTGGATCGGCTATCGCGGCCCGGACGGCGGCATCGCCACTGTGCAGATTGACGGCGGCGCGGCCACCGAGGTCGACACGTATTCACCGACGGAAAAGTACCAGCCGGTGGTGTTCACGGCCGGCGGACTGTCCGATGCCAACCACACGATGACGATCACGGCGACCGGCCGCAGAAATCCTGCGGCGACCGACATCATGACGCCCGGAAGGCGCTACGAGGAATACGACTCGTCGATGAGCTACGTCGGCACCTGGGATCCGCACCGGGATTCCAGAGTCTTCAGCGAAGGGGCGTCCGCCACATCCAATCAAATGGGCGCGACCGCGACCTTCCGCTTCACCGGGACCTCGGTGACCTGGATCGGCTGCCAGAAGGGCAGCGCCAGTGGAACCGCCAGGGTGACTCTCGACGGTGTCGTCCAGGGAGACTTCTATATGGGCCAGAGCTATCCCATCGAGGGCTACCAGATGCCGGTCTTCAGAAAGGATGGATTGGCGCCCGGGCCCCATACGCTGACGATTGAGGTTGTAAGCCCCACTGGGGGTGGCTACGTTGTGGTGGACGCTTTCGATGTCCGCTGAAACAGGCGGCGGTTGATACCACCGTTGCGCCGATGACTGTGCTTCGCGGTGTGCTTCTGACGCGATTGGCGTACTAGGTCGCGCGCTGCAATTGGTGGAAAAGACGCTCTAGAAGCTTCCCCGAAAGAGCCCGGCCTCGAAAGAGGACCGGGCTGTTCGCTTTTGGAGGACCCGCTCCCCGCTACAATGCCGCGGGACCGCAGCAACGGGAGCGACAAATGAGAATCGAGATCTTCGAGCTGCTCTTCGGCATGATCTACCTCAGCGCCGGCGTGGCCGGGCTGATGCCGGCGGCGCTCATGCCGCTCCCCGCCGATGCGCCAGCGCTCGCCGTGAACGTCCTCTATGGTTATGCGCTCGGCCTGTTCCCCGTGAACGTGCTCGAGACTGCGCTGCATCTCGCCGTCGGTGTCTGGGGCATCCTCGGCTGGCGCGGGGTCGCGCGCTCGAGGGGTTTCGCCCGCTCGCTCGCGGTCGTGGCCGCGGCGCTCGCCGTGCTGGGGCTCATCCCCGGGCTCAACACGCTTTTCGGCCTGATGCCGCTGTACGGCCACGACATCTGGCTGCATGGCGTCACCGCCGCGGTCGCGGCGTACTTCGGCTGGAGCCCGGCAGTTTCGCTGGAACGCCGCGCGCGCCCCTTGGGCGAGCGCCGGGAACAGACGGTCCCCGTCGGGAAGGATCGCCGCACCGGACATCCCGACCGGCGCCTGCCGAACCAGGTCATCGAAGAAAAGCTCTAGCCAGTGGGCGACGGGTCTTGCGGTTGCCGCTAAATAGACCTCACAAACTCTGCGGCTTCAATCGATGATGTGGTGGACCGACGCCTTCTCCATCGCCCACTTGCCGCTGTGGCGGTCGTAGCGCTCTCGGCCGCCTGGTGAAAATCTATTGAAGCAAAGACGCGCCTGGGGGTCTTCATATCATGCCCTCGTATATCCGGCCTCCCGCTGGCTCCGCAGTGCAAGCACGAAGACCGTGTCGATCTCCGCCACGTAGCGGTACAGGGCTACATAGCCGCGGGAGCGCCGTCCGATAACCAGCTCTCTCTTCTCTCCGGCGATCGGCCTGCCGATGAGCGGATTGTGTTCGAGCACGTCAATGGCCAGGACGATTTCGCGGATGCGGGACGCAGGATCCTCGACGCCGTATCGGAGAAGATGGTCGAGGATGCGCTCGAAGTCCTCGCCGACCTCCGGCGCCAGCTCGATCCGCGACATCCCTCAACGCGCCAGTTTCCTCGCCGACGGACGGGCCGCCTTTTTGCCCGCAACCCGCGCCTTTAGATAGGCGCGCATTCTTTCCCATGGAATCGTCTTGCCCGAGGCGACGATCTTGGCATAGCGCTTTTCGGCAGCGTCGAGAAAGTCCGCGCGCCGCTCTTCCCGATCGGTTTTCTCGGCGATCGCCTCCAGAATGAACCCATGGGGCGTGGTACCCGCGCGCTCAGCCGCCGCCGCAACGCGGCTTTTCAGATCCTGCGGCAGGCGGATGGTGGTCGTGGACGTGGCGCGCTCCCATCGAACGAAGGCTCCATTGTAGCACTGCTGTGCTACAGCCTCGTCAGTCGATGATGTGGTAGACCGGCGCCTTCTCCATCGCCCACTCGCCGGTCTTGCGGTCGTAGCGCGACAGGGTGAAGCAATGCCAGTTGGCATCGTCCAGCTTCATGTGATCGCCGCGATAGTAGTACCTGGGCCAGCGCAGCGTAAAAGCGGTAGCCTAAGTTCGGGTCGGCAAGCACATGTAGCGTTGTATTGCAGGTCGGACGCGGCGATGCATTGTCAAGCCACAGTCGAGTCTCGTGATTGAAATGATCGTCGACAAGCTGAACGCCGAGATCGTGAAGCTCCTGCACGACCCGACGCGCAAAAGCACGCCCGACCAGTTCGCCGCCTACATCAGGAGCGAGATCGGGCGCTTCGCGAAGATCGTGAAGGACTCGGGCGCGAAGGTCAGTGAGAATACGCCGTGGAGGATCTCATTTTTACTAATCGGAGCACGCATGGCACTCGTACCGATCGCGA
>VBCP01000055.1 GCA_005888925.1 Betaproteobacteria bacterium
CAGGTGCTCGATGTATTCGTCCGCATGCTCGGGCCGCGCGATTCCACGCCACTGCCTGGAAATCATGTCCGGTATCGGACCGCAATAATTACGACCCTGACCCCGAATTAGATCTTCAGCGCGCGCTGCACGCCCGGCCGTGCGCCGGTCTCGTTGCCCCAGCGCTCGAGGTTTCCCATGCCGGCGACCAAATCGGGGAACGCGCCCTTGGTGCGCCAGTAGCCGGCGTAGAGCGAGAGATCCGCGATGGTGAACTCGTCGCCCGCGGCGAACTTCCTCTTCGCTAGCAGATCGTCCCAGACCTTGAAATAGCCCTTCAGGCGCTGCTTGAACATGTCGCCCGCGGCGGCATACGGCGCCGGATCCTTCGCGCGCACGCAGGCGTTGATCGAGCCGAAGCCCGGCGTGATGTCGGTCGAGGCGCTCATGTAGGCCTCGAGCATCGCCGCCTTCTTCGCCGGATCCTTGGGGATGAACTTCCCCGCCTTCTCGGCGCAGTACACCATGATGGCGCTCGACTGCGACAGGGTGATCTTCTTCCCGCCGGGTCCTTCGTTGTCGACGATCACGGGGATCTGTCCCATCGGGTTCATCGCCAGGTACTGCGGCGTCTTGTGCTCGCCCTTCGTCAGGTCGATGGGGTGCCAGTTGTATTTGAGCCCGCATTCCTCGAGCGCGATGCGCGCGCGCATGCCGTTCGAAGTGCCGGCGGCGTAGAGATCGATCATGGTTCCTCCTTGAAAGTCGCGATGTTAGACGAAGCGCGGGCCGAAGATGATGACGCCGATCACGACCGCAGCAACCGAGGCGAGCAGCACCGCGCCCGCGGCAATGTCCTTGGCCATCCCCGCGAGCGGATGAAAGCCCGGCGAGACCAGGTCGGTGAGCCGCTCCAGCGCGGTGTTCATGCCTTCGGCCGCCCAGATCAGGCTCAGGGCGAGCAGCGCCGCGCACCACTCGAGTGCCGAGATCGAGAAATAGGCGCCGGCGGCGAGGGTGGCGAGCGTCCCGGCGGCGAGGATCCGGATGCTGAGCTCGGAAAACATGAAGCCCACGCCGCGCATCGCATTCCGAATGGCGGCGAGCGCCTTCCAAGGCACGCTGTTTGCTCTGGCGTTTGCATTCTCAACAGGAGGAACCATGACGCCGAATCAGCCGCAGTATGGTGGCACGAATGATATCCGCGACTTCCCGCAGCAGGAGGCCGAGGAAACGCTGGAGTCGGCCAAGCGCCAGCTGAACGAAGTGCTCGATGGCATCAGCGAGCGCGCCCGCGAGTACGGCAAGTATGCGGACGAGACGGTGCAGCAGAACCCGTGGACCGCGGTGGGCGTCGGTTTCGGCGTCGGCATCGTGATGGGCGCGCTTTTGATGCTAGCGGCCCGCCGCGATTGAGGAATTCCTGAAATCGGGGTCAGGCGGCGATTCCCCGATGTCGTGAATTGGTGACGCGCATTTCCGGCCGCGGTGACTGCGGCCGGCGGCGCGCTTTGCTAACGTCTCGGCATGCAGAATGCGGAGCTCCTCCAGAAGCTGAAGCAGGTCGAAGACAACGCCTGGATGCTCTTCAGCGAGCTGCCCCCCTGGGTCGCGCGCACGCGCGCGCTGCACGTCTTCCTGGATGCCAAGGAACTTAAGTCGCGCCTGGAGAACCTGGCGCCGCCGCTTCCTACTGAATTACCCCGGTAACGGGCAAGAGCCCCGGCTGGCTCGGCGTCTGGCCGGTGCGCACCACCTTGTTCTTCGTGCCGCAGTGATCGCAGCGGCAGAACACCGTCCCGTCGCGCGTCTGCTCGAACGTTTGCACGTTCGATAGCGCTTTGCACTTATTGCAGATGAACTGCAGGGCGGTCGGCACGTCGGCCGCCAATGCTGGCGTCGTGCTCATGACACGTCAAGGCGCGCTGCGAACTTAAGCGGCACAATTCCCCATCCTTCCGTTCACATTACATGTCCCCGACGCGGCGCTGGCCGATCTGCGCGAGCGGCTGGCGCGCACGCGCTTTCCCGACGAGCCGCCGCTCGAGCCGTGGTCGACCGGGACGAGCCTGGCCCACGTCCGGGAATTAGTAAATTACTGGCAGCGCGCTTTCGACTGGCGCGCGCAAGAAGCGCGCATCAACCGCCTGCGGCAGTTCACCCTTCCGGTGCACGGCATCGAGCTGCATTTCATCCACGAGCCGGGCAGTGGGATAAATGCCACGCCGCTCCTGCTCTCGCACGGCTGGCCGGGGTCGATCGTCGAGTTCCTGGAAATCATTCCGCTCCTGCGGGAGCATTTCACCGTCGTGGCGCCATCGCTCCCGGGCTACACGCTCTCCTTCAAGCCCGGACAGCCACGCTTCGGCGTCGAAGAGATCGCCGACTGTTTTGCGGAGTTGATGACGCGCCTGGGCTACGAGCGCTTCGCGGTGCAGGGCGGCGACTGGGGCGCGTTCATCGGCTCGCGCCTCGCCGCCCTTTATCCGGCACGCGTGATTGGGCTCCATTTGAATCTGCTGGCGGTGCGCCGCGATCCGAAGATTCCCGCCGCCTCGCCCGAGGAGGCCGAGTACCTGCGCCACCTGGCCTATTGGCTGAAGGAGGAGACCGGCTACCAGGCGATCCAGGGCACGAAGCCGCAGACGCTCGCCTATGCGCTCACCGACTCGCCCGCGGGCCTGGCGGCGTGGGTCGCCGAGAAGTTCCATACGTGGAGCGACGGCGGCATCCGGCGCGACGACCTGCTCGCCAACATCTCGCTCTACTGGTTCACCGGCGCGATCGGCTCGTCCTTCTGGCCGTATCACGCGCGCCTGCACCGGCCGTGGCCCTTCGAGACCGTCGGCGTGCCGGTAGGCTACGCCGAGTTCCCGAAGGAGATCCTGCGAGCGCCGCGCTCGCTCGCGGCGAAGACCTACACCGATATCCGGCGCTGGAGCGTGATGCAGAAGGGCGGGCACTTCGCGGCGCTCGAGGAGCCGCGCGCGCTCGCCGGCGAGATCGTCGAATTCTTCAGATCGCTCGGCGGTTGACGCCGTCGTAGGGCTCCTGGCGCATGCGGCGCTCCGGTCCCATGTAGCGCGGGTCGTGATAGATGCGCCCCGGAGCGCCATGCTCGGCCATCAGCTCCGCGGCCTCGACGGCCTCCTGGTCCTCGTCCGTGCGCACGCAGACGATGGCGCCGCCGCGGCGCACGCCCTCGGCGTACGAGCTCGCCTCCTCGTCGGGCACGCCGCGCGCGGCGAGCTCGGAAAGCAGCCCGCCGCTCATGTCGATGTCCTCGCCGCTGAATCCCGCGTCGTCCAGCGCCCTGATCAGGCCGCGCGCCTGGTGGGCGTCGCTCAGCAATCCGACTATCACCGTTGCCATGGAGCCTCCTATACTCTGGCGGCAACGCAAGAGGCGTTCCCGATGAAGCTCCGGCTCCGCGAAATCGACCACGTCGTGCTGCGCGTGAAAGACATGCAGCGCATGGTGCGCTTCTATGCCGAGGTGCTCGGCGCCGAGTTGGTCGCTTTCAGGCCCAAGTTCAACATGACCCACCTGCGCGCCGGCTCGTCCATGATCGACCTGGTGGCCGGCGACGCCGGCGGGGGGCGCAACATGGACCACTTCTGCCTGCGCGTCGAGCCCTTCGACGAGGCCGCGATCCTCGCGCATCTTAAATCGCACGGCATTGCCGTCGGCGATACCAAGACCCGCTACGGCGCCGAGGGCAATGGCGTCTCGATCTATCTCGCCGATCCCGAAGGCAACCAGGTCGAGCTGAAAGGCCCCTCCGACGGCAAGGGGCCGCCTACCTGATGGCGGGAATCGTCACGCCGACCAGCGCGTCGCGCGTGATGATCTTCTCGAGCTCCTCTTCGCTCCAACCCCCGGTGCCCGCCGGCCGCATTGGCACGACGACGTAGCGCATGTCGGCAGTGGAGTCGTGCACGCGCACGGCGACGTGCTCGGGAATCACCGTGCCGAACTCGCGCAACACCGCGCGCGGCTCGCGCACCACGCGCCGGCGGTAGTTCTCGCTCTTGTACCAGGTGGGCGGCATGCCCAGCAGCGCGCGCGGATAGCACGAGCACAGCGTGCACACGATCACGTTGTGCACCTCGGGGGTGTTCGCCACCGCGATCAGGCGGTCGGCTTCGAGGTCCAGCCCGAGCTCGGTGCAGGCCGCCTTGGCGTCCTCGAGCAGGCGCTGCCTGAACGCCGGGTCCGCCCAGGCGTGCGCGATCACGCGCGCGCCTCGGTAGGGAAAGTCCTCGTCGAACTTCTCCATGCGCGCACGGATCTGCTCCGCGGTGATCACGCCTTTCGCGATGAGCAGCTCCTGCATCGCGCGGCTCATGATCTCGTACTCGGACGGCGGGCCTTCGTCGTGTTCTCTATCGTGGGGGTGGTCGTGGCTAGTCATAGCGCTTGCGCACCTCGGCGATCTTCGCCGCGAGCTCGGCTTCGGTGAAGTAGCCGCGCTCGAGCAGCACCTGGCGCAGCGCGTGCGTGGTGCGCTCGAAAT
>VBCP01000366.1:0-2144 GCA_005888925.1 Betaproteobacteria bacterium
TTTGGTTTTAACGGCATCGTGGTTCGCCTTTTTCCGAATTTGTCGATAGGCGTTCTTCTGCAACCCCTATGCCGGTGACGCCGCCGCGGTAAGCGGCTGAAATCATGCCGCGTTTCGCGCCTGTGGCTGTGATTCGACATGTAGGCGCCATCGGCGTCGACGCCGGAACTGCAGGCGTAAAATGGCGCGACGCAACTCGGGGGGAGGAAGCATGTCGATCACCAGCAGCAGTCTCCCGTTCACGCAAACGCTGGTCGCCGCCGCGCCGGAAGCCCCCGGCGTGTTCGCGCTCTGGCAGGGCGGCGGCATCGTGTACTACGGCAGGACGGCCACCATCCGCATCGCGCTCGACGAGCAGCTGCGTGCGCGCGCAAGTCGCGCCCGATCCGGAGCGGCGCCAGGGCGAGCTGTTGCGCGAATACCGCGCCGCGCATCACTGCATCCCGCTGTGGAACGATCCGCAGCGGCTGCCGACCGACTAGCGGTCCGCGGGCTTCTTCAGGATCCAGTAGGGGATCGGGCCGGTCTTCACGATCGACAGCTCCGTGCGCTGCGCCGCGCGCAGCCCCTTGATCATCAGGGTGAAGAGATCCGCCAGCAGCGGCCGCGCCTCCGCAAAATAGGAGTGCTTGAGGAAGCTGATGTCCACGCCGGTGGCGTCGATGGTCTCGATGCCGTCGAGCAGCCCCGGTTGCGGCCGCGAATCCCCGAGGCGTTGATAGCCGTGCACCTTCTTGGATGCCGCGAGCGCGACGTCCTCGGATGAGGCGTAGAGGGTGATCGGCCGCTTCGCCTGGGCGAGCGCCGGATAGATCTGGCTTCTGAAGATCTCGACGTTGATGTCGGGCGCCGACAGGATGATCTCCTTCAGGCGGCCCCTGATTTCCGGTTTCTCGTTCGCGAGCTGCGCGATCACGGCGGTCAGCGCGCGGTTGCCCATGCTGTGCGCGACGAGGTAGACGTCCTGCGCGGACGAGCGTTCGAAGAAATCGGCGAGGAACTGGCGTAGATGCGGCACCGTGAGCTGCACGCTTTCCTCGTCATGCAGATAGCCGGCGCTGCTGCCTTGCGACGGCCAGCTGTAGAACACCGGCACGCCGTCGAAGCGCACGTCGTAGGAGATCTGCGCGGTGCGCCGCGCGGCATCCTCGAAGGTGACGTTGTAGCCGTGCACGAAGACGAACGCGCTCGAGCGCTTGGCGCCTTCCACCGCCTTGCGCAGGTTCGAGAAGTACACGTCTCGCGCCTGCAGACTCGCGCTGAGCACAACGACGTGCCGCTCGGGATCCGGCCGGAATTCCAGCCGCCATATGGAAGGCGACTCCAGCGCTCCCGGTTCGTGCCGCCGCGGGATGCTCACGTCGCAGGTGCCGTAGGACAGGCCGGCGTTGTCGATGCCGAACATCTCCCTGGGGTCGCCGCTGCCGGTGCGATTGCGGTCGGTGGCGTAAAAGACGCGCACCACGGCGTAGTTGCTGGGCTCGCCGTTCCTCTTCGCGGGCGGTTTCGGCGGTGGCGCTGGCGATGGCGGCGGCGCTGGCGGCGGCAGATCGCTCTTCTTCGGCGCGCTCGCGCAGCCCAGCAGAGATGCGGCGAGCACAAGACTGGCTATGGTGGCAACGCGGACCACCCGGGTCACCTTAGCGGCCGCTGCTGGCGGCGTCAACGCGACGCGGAGATGAGATGGTGGGTCGTACTGGGATCGAACCAGTGGCCCCTGCTGTGTGAGAGCAGTGCTCTACCGCTGAGCTAACGACCCGGGCGAGAGGCGGATTTTAGCAAGCATTCCTCCGGCGACCATCGCCGCGACGAACACCAACGCCTCGGCGCTCAGGTTCGAAAGCGCGGTCAGCGCGGGACCGGGACAGTAGCCGCCGATGCCCCAGCCGATGCCGAACACCGCCGCGCCGATCACGAGCGGCGCATCGATCGCGGTGCGCTCGAACGTCACCTGCTTCTTTCTGATCAGCGGCCGAAAGAACACTGCGGTTACAGCGACCGCGCCCGCCATGACGAGGAGCAGGCTCGGGTCCCAGTCGCCGGCGACGTCCAGGAAGTCGAGCACCTTGCGCGGATTCGCCATGCCCGAGAGCCACAGGCCGATGCCGAAGAGGAACCCCGCGCCAAATGAGGAAAATGAGGCC
>VBCP01000366.1:2280-3989 GCA_005888925.1 Betaproteobacteria bacterium
GAGCCCGAAGCCTTCGCGCGCCGGCGCCGGGCCGGCGTACAAGTGCCACGCAAAGCCCGCGGCGATCAGTCCGGTGATGAATAGCAGGCGCCAGGACCTGTCCCCCGGCGGCTGAGCAAAGAGCCCATGCAGGATGCCGCTGATGCCGGCGATGCGGCCATTGGCGGCGAGCAGCCACACGCTCGCGGCGCCGATCAGTAGTCCGCCGGCAAGGGAGGCGACTGGAGTAAAGTTATTCACGGCGATGATCTTCCGACAGCTTTTTGATCCGCAGTCGTCAACATACACGTATCTGCTCGCCGACGCGGGCTCGCGCGAGGCGCTGCTGATCGACCCGGTGTTCGAGCAGGCGCGGCGCGACGCGGCGCTGCTCGAGGAGCTCGGCCTGCGCCTCAAGCTGACGCTCGAGACGCACGTGCACGCCGACCACATCACCGGCGCCTGGCTCCTCAAGCAGAAGCTCGGCAGCCGCATCGCGGTCGCGGCGACGAGCGGTGCCGAGGGCGCCGATCTCTATCTGCAGCCCTCCGAGAGAATCGCGTTCGGCAAACAGCACCTGGAAGCGCGCGCTACTCCAGGCCACACCGGCGGCTGCACCACCTACGTGCTCGACGACCGCTCGATGGCGTTCACCGGCGATGCGCTCTTCATCCGCGGCTGCGGGCGCACCGATTTCCAGCAGGGCGATGCGCGCGCGCTGTACCGCTCGGTGCGCAGCCAGATCTTCTCGCTGCCCGATCGCTGCCTCGTCTACCCGGGCCACGACTACCGCGGCCTCACCGCCACCAGCGTCGGCGAGGAGAAGCTCTACAACCCGCGGCTCGCCGAGTCGATCGGCGAGAACGACTTCGTCGGCTACATGACCAACCTCGGTCTGCCGTATCCGCAGCAGATGGACCTCGCCGTGCCAGCCAACCTGAAGTGCGGCAAGCCGGAGAAGACCACCACCCTCGATCCCGACTGGGCGCCTTTGACTTACACCTTTGGCGGCATCTGGGAAGTGCAGCCGCACTGGCTGGAAGAGCACCTGCGCGATGTGCAGATCATCGACGTGCGCGAGGCCGACGAATTCAACGGCCCGCTCGGCCACGTGCCCGGTGCGCGTCTCGTGCCCTTGGGCTCGCTCACGAAGCGGGTCGGTGAGCTGCAGAAGGAAAAACCGGTGGTGACCGTCTGCCGCTCGGGCGCGCGCTCGGCGCAGGCCACCGTGCTCCTCGGCAAGGCCGGCTTCGAAAGAGTCGCCAACCTCTCGGGCGGCATGCTGCGCTGGCGCGCCCAGCGCTTCGCGGTCGAGGGCGGCACCGACTGATTCGCACCCTGCAGTGACGATTCGTACTCGTTTCGCGCCGAGCCCGACCGGCTATCTGCACATAGGCGGCGCGCGCACCGCGCTTTTCTCGTGGGCATATGCACGGCACCACGGCGGGCAATTCATCCTGCGCGTCGAGGGCACCGATCTCGAGCGCTCCACCGCGGCCTCGGTGGACGCGATCATCGACGGCCTGCGCTGGCTCGGCATCGACTGGGACGAGGGGCCGTTCTTCCAGATGCAGCGCCTCGCGCGCTACAAGGAAGTCGCCGGGCAGCTGATCGCCGCCGGCCACGCTTACAACGACTACATGTCGCGCGAGGAGCTCGAAGCGCTGCGCCAGGAGCAGGTCCAGAAAAACGTCAAACCCAAGTACGACGGCCGCTGGCGTCCCGAGCGC
>VBCP01000367.1:0-2174 GCA_005888925.1 Betaproteobacteria bacterium
CTTTCAACGGCGCGGCCTGCTTTTCCCAGCGTGCCGTCGCCTCCTTCCACCGTGCCGCAAAGTCCTTCTCCCGCGCTCGATAGTACGCGGCCTGCGGCGCATCGATGCTCGCCATACGCTCGGCGAGCGCGGCCGCCACAGCCGCGACATTGCGCGGATCGAGGTGCAGATGGGGATTGCCGGCGGGATGGACGTCGCCCAGCGAGCGATCCACGCTGCCGGGCTTCTCGATCAACGATACGGCGCTCGCCGCCTCGAAGTATCCCGGCTGTCCCGACTGGATCTTGGGATTGCCCGATTGCGTCTGCAAGAGCGGCGCCCAGCCGATCTCGAGCTGTGCTCCGGTGCACACCATCAGATCGGCGTTCCGCGCGCGCGCGATCAAGCTCGGGCGTGCTTCCACGCGATGCGGGTCCTGCAGCGCAGTTGTCGCGACGGACACATTCGCCTTGTCGCCACCGAGTTCCTTCGCGAGCGCGCCCCATTCCGGCGTGCAGGCGAGGATATTGAGCGCTGCATGGGCCTGCAGCGATGCGAGCGCCAGTACCGTAGTAAGCAGAAGTCTCATGGCCGCTCCTAGAAGGTGTGCGCGCCGTGCGCGCCCAGACTGAAGATGTACTGCAGCAGTACCTGGTTGTCGGTCACGCCGGCGCGCGACTTGTCCGCTGCGAGCTGGAGCCGGATGCGGCTGAACTCGGTCGGACTCCAGTCGGCCATCAGCGTATTGCGGCTCGGGTTGTGATCGGTGAGCAGCAGCGGCGCGGCGGCAGCAGTCAGACCCAGGCCGTTAGACACGGTGCCGTGGCTCAGGCGATCGTAGCGGTAACCGACGCGCCAGCGCGGCATGAACTGGTAAACCGTCTGCGCGTACCAGCCCGATTGCCGGCTCGCGTAATCGCCCGGCGTGCCGTTGAAAGTCAGCTTGCCGTTCTCGGTTCGCCGGTAGTACTCGCCCTGCAACTTGAGATTGGTCACCGACGCGTTGCCGTTCGGCGCCCATTTCGCGATGAAGTCGGCGATCCACGCCGCGCTGCGGCCGCTGAAGGCCTGCGTCACCGAGGCGCCTGCCGCATTGATGTCGTCAAATGCCCGTTCGCGCGGCGAGGCGCGCAGATATGAGAGTCCCGCTCGCCACGCGGTCGATTCACCGACGTCACCACCGACATGGCCGAACAGGTTCCAGAGGCCAACACCGTTGCGGTTCGGATCGCTCGCGGGGAAGCTGCGCCCGCGGCCGAGCTCGGTGCCGAGCTCGACCAGCAGATCCGTCGGCGCGATCCACTTCAGTTGCACCCCGTCGTCGTTCAGCCGGCCGCCGAGGAACGCCTTATACGGCAGCGGCGCATCCTGGAAATCCCAGGCGTGCTGGTGGATCTGGTTCTGGTAGCCGATGCTCGAAAGGAAGCGGCCGCCCTTGAGCGTGAAGCCGCGACCCAGCGCGAGCGTCTGGAAGAACGCCTCTTCCACCTCCAGCTGGTTATCCCGCGTGAACGCGGTGACCAGTTGACCGCGGAAATACGGATCGATGTTCGAGCTGATGACGAGCTCGGATTCGCCGAGGCTGAAGCCGCGGCGCGGCGGCGCGACCTCACCGCCCGGAGGCGCGAAGCCGGTGATCTGGAAGGTTCTCGGAGCTGCGTGCGGCAGTGCCCTGCAGAATGATCGAGATATCGGGATTGAACGCGTTAGTGCCGGTACCGCGCACCGGGGCCGGGGCTCTCTTTTCCAGTTCCTCGACTCTGCGCTTCAACTGCTCCAGCTCCGTGTCCTGCGCGAGCGCCGCGTCGCTCGCCATGGCCAGCGCCATGGCGCAAAGTAAATTGCGATGCATCTGTATCTCCCGTGAATCAGAACAAGTTGCGCGCGGGGCGTGTAACCCTCGGCGCGCGCCGATGAACCGTTTCAGGAGATCAGCGGAGGATCGCGGGAGTGAGGAGCGAGGAGTGTCGCTTCCCGATCCACTGCGGACGCCGTGGTGAAGCCGGGTTCGGAAAGCGCGAGGAACGTGGGGGCCGGAGCGGCGCCGCCGGCGATGCCGAGGACGGTACCGAGCAGATCATGGAAGCCGCAGAGGCGATCGCCCTGCGGCTGCGGCGCCTTCGGGCCCTGCGCAGCCTGCGAAGCGCTGGCGTGCCAATACTGATGAGCGAGCGCGGCATGCTGCGCGAGCAGCA
>VBCP01000367.1:2198-2756 GCA_005888925.1 Betaproteobacteria bacterium
TTATTTCGCCAGGCATTCCTCGAGCCCCGCGATGAAGAGATCCTTCGGCAGCTTCTTGCCGATGAACACCAGCAGCGACTGCTTTTTCTCGGCCTTGGTCCAGGGCTTGCCCATGTCGCCGCCCATCATCATGTGCACGCCCTGGAAGACGACGCGCCGGGGATTGCCCTTCATCCACAGGATGCCCTTGTAGCGCAGGAGATCCGGGCCGTAGACCTGGATCATCCCGGACAGGAACTGCTCGAGCTTCTCGCCGTTGAACGGCCTGTTCGAGCGGAAGACGAAGGACTCGACCTCATCGTGGTGCTCGTGCGCGATGTCAGTGAGGAAGTTGGGATCCAGCTCCAGGATCGCGTTCAGGTTGAAGCCGCGGATGTCGAGCACTTCGGCGAGCGGCGCGTTGCCGAAATGCACCGCCTTGATCGGCGCGCGCGGATTCATCTTGCGGATGCGCTTCGAGAGCTGGTCCACCTCGTCCTTGGAGACCAGGTCGGTCTTGGACATGAGTATCCGGTCGGCGAAGCCCACCTGCTCCTGCGCCTCGTGAAATTCATCTAA
>VBCP01000047.1:0-488 GCA_005888925.1 Betaproteobacteria bacterium
GACCGGATCGACGTTCTTGGCGGCAAACGCCAGAAGCAACACGAAGACGATGAGGCGGATCGCCCAGGTGACGATGCGCACCCGGGACCCTACCTAACAGGCTGCGAGGCCCGCTCCTGCGGCGCCGCCGGCGCATCGGCCTGCGTGCCGTCGACGCGCTCGCGCAGCTCCTTGCCCGCCTTGAAATGCGGCACGTATTTCTCCGGCACGTGGACCTTCTCGCCCGACTTCGGATTGCGGCCGGTGCGCGGCGGCCGGTAGTTGAGCCCGAAGCTGCCGAAGCCGCGGATCTCGATGCGGTGGCCGCTGAGCAGGCTCTGCGTCATCGCATCGAGGATCATCTTCACGGCGTACTCGGCGTCCTTCGCCACCAGCTGCGGATAGCGCTGGGCGAGGCGCGCGATCAGTTCCGATTTGGTCATCGAGCCATCCCCCCCTAGGGTGCGCTACTTCTCGGAGCCGCCCTTGTCGAGCTTCGCCCGCAGCAA
>VBCP01000047.1:499-10545 GCA_005888925.1 Betaproteobacteria bacterium
TCGCGCCGGCGCTCGCCGCCGCGTTCTCGGTACGCAGCTGCTTCATCGCGTCGGTCTCCTCGGACAGGTCCTTTGCCTTCACCGAGAGATTGATCGAGCGGTTCTTGCGGTCGACGTTGGTGATCATCGCCTGCACCGTATCGCCTTCCTTCAGGTGCTTGGTCAGGTCGTCGATGCGGTCGCGCGAGAATTCCGAAGCGCGCAGGTAGCCCTCGACGCCGCCGATGTCGACCACCGCGCCCTTGGCGTCGACCGTCTTCACGGTGCCGGCAACGACGCTGTTCTTCTCGTGGCTGGCGATGAAATTGGTGAACGGATCGCCCTCGAGCTGCTTCACGCCGAGCGAAATGCGCTCGCGCTCGACGTCGATCGACAGCACCACCGCCTCGAGGTCCTCGCCCTTCTTGAAGTTCTTGACCGCTTCCTCGCCGGGCGTCGACCAGGACAGGTCGGACAGGTGCACCAGGCCATCGATGCCGCCCGGCAGCCCGACGAACACGCCGAAATCGGTGATCGACTTGATCTGGCCCTTCACGCGGTCGCCCTTCTTGTACTCGCGCGCGAAGTCTTCCCACGGGTTGGGCATGCACTGCTTCATGCCGAGCGATATCCGCCGGCGCTCCTCGTCGATCTCGAGGATCATCACCTCGACCTCGTCGCCGACCTGCACCACCTTCGACGGATGCACGTTCTTGTTGGTCCAGTCCATCTCCGACACGTGAACCAGCCCTTCAATGCCGCTCTCCACTTCGACGAATGCGCCATAGTCGGTCAGGTTGGTGACCTTGCCGAACAGGCGCGTGCCCTGCGGGTACCGACGGGCGATGCCGACCCATGGGTCTTCACCCAGCTGCTTCAGGCCAAGGGACACCCGGTTTTTCTCGGCGTCGAACTTCAGCACCTTGGCGGTGACTTCGTCGCCGACGTTCAGCACTTCCGACGGATGCTTCACGCGCCGCCAGGCGAGATCGGTGATGTGCAACAGGCCATCGATGCCGCCCAGATCGACGAACGCGCCGTAGTCGGTGATGTTCTTGACGATGCCCTTGACGGTGGCGCCTTCCTGCAGCGAGGCGAGCAGCTGCTCGCGCTCGGCGCCCGCGGTCTCCTCGAGCACGGCGCGGCGCGACACGACGACGTTGTTGCGCTTGCGGTCGAGCTTGATGACCTTGAAATCCATCTCCTTGCCCTCGTAGGGCGTGGTGTCCTTGACCGGGCGCAGATCGACCAGCGAGCCCGGCAGGAACGCGCGGATGCCCTTCGTCATGACGGTGAGGCCGCCTTTCACCTTGCCGGTGATGACACCTTTCACCTTCTCGCCGTTCTCGAGCGACTTCTCGAGCTCGAGCCACGCGGCCATGCGCTTCGCCTTGTCGCGCGACAGGCGCGTCGCGCCAAAGCCGTCTTCCAGCGCCTCGATCGAGACGCTGACGAAATCGCCTGCCTTTACATCGACCTGCCCCGCATCGTTGCGGAACTCGTCGGCCGGAATGATGCTTTCGGATTTCAGCCCCGCGTTCACCACCACGAAGTTGTCATCCACCGAGAGCACCTCGGCGGTGATCACCTCGCCGATGCGCATCTCCTTGCGATTGAGGCTCTCCTCGAAGAGAGCGGCGAACGACTCGCCGCCAGCCGCTGGCGCGGGTTTCGGCGACGACTTCTGGGACGACGGTGCTGGGGAAATGCTAGCCATTAAGAAAAAGCCTTTTCAGTCCGCGCCTTGGCGACGCGGGTCAGGTTGAACACACGGGCCGGCTTCAGGCCGGCCCACCCAGTTTTCTTTCCCGACACCAGCCGACGATGCGCTCCACCACTTCGTCGATCGAAAGCGCTGATGAATCGAGCACTTGCGAATCCGGCGCCGGAACCAGCGGCGCGACCGCCCGCTTGGCGTCGCGCTCGTCCCGGTCCCGCAGATCCCGGGAAAGGGCGCGAAGATTAGCATCGATTCCTTTTTCTATCAACTGCTTATAGCGCCGTTCAGCCCTGATTTCGGGGCTCGCTGTCAAGAACACCTTCAGCTCGGCATCCGGGAACACCACCGTGCCCATGTCGCGGCCGTCGGCCACCAGTCCGGGAGGCCGGCGGAAGGCCCGCTGGCGACGCAGCAGCGCCTGGCGCAGGCCCGGGACCTTGGCGACTTCCGAAGCCCGGTTGCCGACCGGCTCGCTGCGCACCTTCTCGGTGACCGCCTCGTCGCCGAGCAGGATGTCGCCGTCATCGAACAGCACATCCATCTCCTCGGCCAGCTCCACGAGCCGGTTCTCCTGCATCGTGCCTTCCCGCAGCGAGAGCAATGCCACCAGACGGTAGAGCGCGCCACTCTCGAGGTAATGGAAGCCCAGCCGCTTCGCCACCCGGCTCGCAATGGTGCCTTTGCCGGAGGCCGAAGGACCATCGATCGCGATTACCGGCGCGCTCATGCGCGGATTTTCTCCAGCTCGGCGAAAAAGCCGGGAAAAGTCTTGGCGACGCACTGCGGATCCTGGATGCGCACCGGCACGCCGCCGAACGCAACGAGCGAGAAGCTCATCGCCATGCGGTGATCGTCATAGGTCTCAATCTCCGCGCCACCCTTCAGTGGGCCGGGCGTGATGCGCAGGTAATCGCTGCCCTCGTCGACGCTGGCGCCCAGCTTGCGCAGCTCGGTCGCCATCGCCGCGAGGCGATCGGTCTCCTTCACGCGCCAGCTCGCGATGTTGCGCAGCGTGCTCGGGCCGTCGGCGAATAGGGTGAGCACCGCGGCGGTCATCGCGGCATCGGGGATATGGTTCAGATCCATGTCGATCGCGCGCAGCTTGCCGCCGGCGGCGCACTCGATCCACGCGTCGCCCGTGCGTGCCTTGGCACCCATCGCCTGCAGCACTTCGGCGAAGCGCACATCGCCCTGGATACTGTCGCGCCCGACGCCCTCGACGCGCACCGGGCCGCCGCCGAGCGCGCCGGCCGCGAGGAAGTACGAGGCGGACGAGGCATCGCCTTCCACGAAGGCCGTTCCAGGGGAGCGGTAGCGCGCGCCGGGTACCTGGAAGGCGCGCCATTCCTGCCGCGCGACCTCGACGCCGAAGCGGCGCATCACGTTGAGCGTGATCTCGACGTAGGGCTTGGAGACGAGTTCGCCTTGCACCTCGATGGTCGCGGCTTTGCCGGTGAGCGGCAGCGCCATCAGCAGCGCGGAGAGGAACTGCGAGGACACATCGCCCTTCACCGGCAGCGGCAGCGCCGCGCTAATGCTCGCGGGATGGATCACGAGCGGCGGAAAGCCCGGCTTGCCGCGGTAATCGATGCGCGCGCCGATCGAGCGAAGGGCATCCACCAGGTCGCCGATCGGCCGCTCGTGCATGCGCGGCACGCCCGACAAGAAGTAATCGCCGCCGCTGAGCGCGAGCGCCGCGGTGAGCGGGCGCAGCGCCGTGCCGGCATTGCCGAGGAACAGATCCGCCTTCTTTTCGGTAAACGGACCGCCGCTGCCGCGAAGCTTGATGCCGCCTTCGCGTTCCGAGAGCGCCACACCCAGGCGCGCCAGTGCCTCGCGCATGACACGTGTGTCCTCGGCGTCGAGCAGCCCGCTGACCTCGGTCTCGCCTTCGGCGAGCGCGGCCAGCAGCAGGATCCGGTTGGAGATGCTCTTCGAGCCCGGCAGGCGCACCGTGCCGCGCGCGCCGCGCGCCGCCTTCAGCTCGAGGACTTCAGCCATCGGTCACGCGCCTCGCGCGCTCCGGCGAACAGCTTTTCCAGCCCGGCGGCGTCGGCGGCCTGCAGCAGCTTCTCCATTGCACCGAGCTGCGCCCGGTAGCGGCCCAGCTCCTGCAGCAGTCGGTCGCGGTTGGCGATGCAGATATCGCGCCACATCTCCGGATGGCTGGAGGCGATGCGGGTGAAATCACGGAAGCCGCCCGCGGCGTACGAGAAGAGCTGCTCGGCGTTGCCGCGCTGCGCGATGTCGTGCACCAGCGCGTATGCGAGCAGATGCGGCAGGTGGCTCACGGCGGCGAGTACCGCATCGTGCTCCTCGGGATCGAGCCGGGTGATGCGCGCGCCGCACGCCTTCCAGGCATCCTCGACCCGCTGGATTGACTCGGGCCGGTTCTCCGGCAGCGGCGTGAGGACAACACGACGATCGAGGAACAGGCCGGCGGTCGCCGCCGCTGCCCCGCTGAGCTCGGCGCCGGCCACCGGGTGGCCAGGCACGAATTGCGCGATACGCGCACCCAGCGCCGACCGCGCCGCGGCGACGACGTCGCGCTTCGTGCTGCCGGCGTCGGTCACGACACTGCCCGGAGCGAGCGATCGGCCGATCTCCTGGAAGATGCGGGCGAACTGCGCCACGGGCGCGGCGACCAGCACGAGGTCCGCATCGCGCGCGGCAGCTGATGGATCGGAGGCGATGGAATCGATGATGCGTCGGTCGCGCGCGAGCTCGAGGTTAGTGCGGCTGCGGCCCACGCCCACCACGTGCGAGACCTTGCCCGCCTGCTTCAGGCCGAGCGCGAACGAGCCGCCGATCAAGCCGACGCCGATAACGGCGAGGCGCATCTATTCCTTGAGGCTTGCCGCCAGAGCGGCGAGGAATTTCTCGTTCTCCTGGGCCGTGCCGACCGTGACCCGCAGGTGCTCGGGGAGCTGATATGCACCGCCGACCGGCCGCACGATCACGCCGCGGCGCAGGAGGCGCTTGTAGATCTCGAGCGCCTTGCCGACGCGGATGGTGAGGAAGTTGCCGTGGGACGCAATGAAGTCCAGGCCCAGGCCGCGCGCGCCTTCCTCGAGCTGGCGCAGGCCGTGCAGGTTTTCGGCATAGCTGCGGGCGACGAACTCCATATCGTCGAGCGCGGCGGTGGCGGCGGCGAGCGCGATGCTGTTCACGTTGAACGGCTGGCGCACGCGATTCATGATGTCGGCGACCGACGGCTGCGCGAACGCATAGCCGACGCGCAGGCCGGCGAGGCCGTAAGCCTTGGAGAAGGTGCGCGTGAGGATCAGGTTCGGGTGGCGGCGCAGCCACTTCACGCTGTCGCCGCGCAGGTCGGCCGCGAGGTACTCGTTGTAGGCCTCGTCGAGCACCACCAGCACGCGCTCGGGCACGCGGCGCAGGAACGCCTCGACCACATCCGGGCGGGCGAAGGTGCCCGTCGGGTTGTTCGGATTGGCGACCCAGATGACGTAGGTCTCGTCGTCCACGGCACGCACCATCGCCTCCAGGTCGTGGCCGTAATTGCTGGCGGGCACGACGATCGAGCGCGCACCGCGCGCCTGCGTAGCGAGCGGATACACCGCGAAGGCGTGCTGCGACATCACCGCGGCGCGTCCCGGTCCGAGGAAGGCAGCCGCGACGAGCTCGAGCACGTCGTTCGAGCCGTTGCCGAGCACGATCGCCGGCAGGTCGACGCCGTAGCGCGCGGCGAGCGCCTGCTTCAGCTCGAAGCCGTTGCCGTCGGGATAGCGCGCGATGTCGCCGAGCGCCGCGTCGATCGCCGCGCGCGTGCGCGGGCCGATGCCGCGAGGGTTCTCGTTGGAGGCGAGCTTGATGATCGCCGCCTCGTCGAGCCCCATCTCGCGCGCGAGCTCCGAGATCGGTTTCCCGGGCTGGTAGGGCGCGATCGAGCGCACGTACGAGGGCGAGAGCTCGCAGGGATCGATCAGCATCAGCGCAATGCCACCGGATAGGAGCCGAGCACCTTGAGGAAGGGCGCCTTGGCGCGCAGCTCGGTGAGCGCCTTGGCCAGCGGTGCATCCTTCTGGTGGCCTTCGAGGTCGATGAAGAACACGTACTCCCAGAGCGACGAGCCGCTTCTCAGCCCCTGGCGCGAAGGACGCGACTCGATGCGCGTCATGCTGACGCGGTGCTGCGCGAGCGGCGTGAGCAACGCATGCACCGCGCCGGGCTTGTTCTCCGCCGACATGACGAGCGAGGTTCGGTCCCTGCCGGTTGGCCCGGGGTCGAGCTCGCCCAGCACGAGAAAGCGCGTGGTGTTGTTCGGCGAATCTTCGATCGAGCGCGCGAGCAGCGTAAGGCCGTAGCGCTCCGCGGCCGCCTCGCCGGCGATGGCGGCTGCGCCCTCCTCCTTCGCCGCGCGCTGCGCTGCCTCGGCATTGGACGCTACCGGAACGCGCTCCGCAGCAGGAAGCTGCTGCGCGAGCCAGGCGTTGCACTGGGCGAGCGATTGCGCGTGCGAGTACACGCGCCGAATGTCCTTCAGGGTTCCCCGGGACAGCAGATTCTGCTGCACGCGCAGCTCGATCTCGGCGCAGATGCGAAGCGGCGTGCTGAGCAGGAGATCGAGCGTGCGGCCGACCACGCCCTCGGTCGAGTTCTCCACCGGCACGACGGTGAACTGTACTGCGCCTGCTTCGCAGCGGCGGAACGCTTCGTCGACCGACGGTACCGGAAGCGCCTCGACCGCACGGCCGAAATGCTGGCGTACCGCCTGCTCGCTGAAAGTGCCTTCCGGACCGAGATAGGTGACGCGGATCGCCTGCTCGAGGCCGCGGCAGGCGGAAATGACCTCGCGGAACACGTCACTCACGCGCTCCGGCGCGAGCGGCCCGGGGTTCATCTCGGCGACGCGGCGCAGGATCTCGGTCTCGCGCTCGGGCCGATAGGCCGGCGCACCCTGCTTCAGAGCGCCGATGCGGCCCGCCAGCGCCGCGCGCCGGTTGAGCAGCTTGAGGAGCTCGTCGTCGACGCCATCGATTTCGCGACGCAGCTTGTCGATGTCGTCAGCCATCGACGGGTAAGTAGCGCACCGTCAGGACGCCGTGGGTGTGGCACAGCTCGTCGACCACGTCCTTGCCGACCGGGCTGTCGGCGTCGACCAGCGTGTAGGCCATGTCGCCCTTCGACTTGTTCAGCATGTTATGGATGTTGATTTTGCGCTTGCCCAGCGCGTGCGAGATGCGCCCCAGCATGTCCGGCACGTTCGCGTTCGAGATGGCGAGGCGATACGGGGCCTCGCGCGGCATTTGCGCGTCGGGGAAATTGACCGCGTTCTGCAGGTTGCCATGCTCGAGATACCTCGGCCTCGGCGGTCGAGGCGCCGAGATGCGGCAGCGCGATGACCCCCGGCTTGCCGATCAGCGCGGCGCTCGGAAAATCGGTGACGTACCACTTGAGACGGTGGCTCGAGAGGCCCTTCAGCACCGCCTCGTCCGATACCACGCCCTCGCGCGAGAAATTGAGCAGCACGGCTCCCGAGCGGAAGTGGTCGATGTTCTTCGTGTTGACGAGGTGCTTGGTCTTCTCGACGAGCGGCACATGCAGGCTGACGAAGTCGCTGCCCTTCAGGATCTCATCGATCGAGTTCGCGCGGCGCACCTGCGAAGGCAGGCTCCAGGCCGCTTCCACCGTGATGTGCGGGTCGTAGCCGAGCACGTTCATGCCGAGCCGGATCGCCGCGTCGGCCACGAGGCTGCCGACCTTGCCCAGGCCGATCACGCCGAGCGTGTGCCCGGGGAGCTCCCTGCCCGCGTAGGTCTTCTTGCCTTCCTCGACCGCTTTTTTGAGAGCCGAGATTGCGCGCCGCGATCAGCATGCCGGCGAGCACCAGCTCCTTTACGGCGTTGGCGTTCGCGCCCGGAGCATTGAACACCGGGATGCCGCGCTTCGAGAGCGCCGGCACCGGGATGTTGTTGACGCCGGCGCCCGCGCGCCCAACGGCGCGCAGCGACGGCCCGAACTCGAAGTTGTGCAGATCCTGCGAGCGCACCAGGATGGCCCAGGGGTCTTTCGATTCCTTCACTACCGCATAGCGCTCCGGCGGAAAGCGCTTGAGCCCGACCGGGGCGATCTGGTTGATCACCAAGATCTCGCACTTCTTGCCCTTAGCCATGGCGCTTTTCGAACTCTTTCATATAGTCGACCAGGCGCTGCACGCCTTCGCGGGGCATCGCGTTGTAGATCGAGGCGCGCATGCCGCCGACCGAGCGGTGGCCCTTGAGCTGCACCATGCCGCGCTCGGCGGCGCCTTTCAAAAACGGCTCGTCGAGCTTCGCATCCCGCAGCGTGAACGGCACGTTCATGCGCGAGCGATCCTCCTTCGCCACCGGGTTGCCGTAGAACTTCGTCGCGTCCAGAAAATCGTAGAGCAGCTTCGCCTTGGCGACGTTGCGCTTCTCGATCTCGGGCACGCCGCCCAGCGCCTTCAGCCACTTGAACACCAGCCCGGCGATGTACATCGAGTAGGTCGGCGGCGTATTGAGCATCGAGTCCGCCTCGGCCTGCAGCTTGTAGTCCATCACGCTCGGCGTGCTCTTCGCGACGTTTCCAAGCAGGTCCTCGCGCACGATGACGATGGTGAGGCCCGCCGGACCGACGTTCTTCTGCGCGCCGGCATAGATCAGCCCGAACTTCGCAATCTCGATCGGCCGCGACAGAAAATGCGATGAGGCATCCGCCACGATCGGCACCGGCGCAGCCGGAACGCTGTGAAATTCGACGCCGCCGATGGTTTCGTTCGAGCAGTAATGGACGTACGCCGCGTCCTTGCGCACGTTCCAGTGCTTCGGCGCATAGCTGAAGTTCTTGTCCTCGGAGCTCGCGGCGATGTGCACGTCGCAGAACGCCTTCGCCTCCTTGATCGCCTTCTTGGACCATTCGCCGGTCGAGACGTAATCCGCTCCTCCCTTGCCGTGCAGCAAGTTCATCGGCACCTGGGCGAACTGCAGCGTCGCGCCGCCCTGGAGGAGCAGAACCTTGTAGTTCTGCGGTACCGAGAGCAGCTCGCGCAGGTCCTTCTCGGCTTCGGCAGCGATGCCCACGAACTCCTTGCCGCGATGGCTCATCTCCATCACCGACATGCCGCTGCCATGCCAGTCGAGGATCTCGTCGCCGGCGCGGGAAAGGACTTCGGCGGGGAGCATCGCCGGCCCCGCGCTGAAATTGAAGATCCGGGACATCAATGCACCGTGGGCGGGGGCGCCTCCGGGGGCGGCGGCAGGTCTTCATGCGGCGTTTCGCCGTTGCCGCCGTTGCCGTTGCCATTGCCGTTGCCGAGGTCGCGCTCCTCGATGCGCTCGAGGCCGGCGAGCTTCTCGCCGGCGTCGAGCGAGATCAGCGTCACGCCCTGCGTCGAGCGGCCCATCTCGCGCAGCTGCGCGACGCTGGTACGGATCAGCACGCCGCCGGTCGAGATCAGCATCACTTCGTCGTTGTCGTCGACCAGCACGGCGCCGACCACGGCGCCGTTGCGCTCCGAGGTCTGGATCGAGATCACGCCCTGGCCGCCGCGGCCGTGGCGCGGGTATTCGCCGATCGGCGTGCGCTTGCCGAAGCCGTTTTCGGTGGCGGTGAGTACGCCTTTGGATTCATTGTTGGCGGCGAGCATGCATACCACGCGCTGACCCTCGCCCAGGCGCATGCCGCGCACGCCGGTGGCCTGGCGGCCCATGGGCCGGACGTCCGCTTCCTCGAAGCGCACTGCCTTGCCCTCGGAGGAAAAGAGCATGACGTCGTATTTGCCGTCGGTGAGCGCGGCGCCGACGAGGTAGTCGCCCTCCTCCAGCCCCACCGCGATGATGCCGCTCGGGCGCGGGCGCGAGAATTCGTCGAGCGGGGTCTTCTTCACGGTGCCGTGAGCGGTCGCCATGAAGACGTAGTGCTCCTGGTCGAACTCCTTCACCGGAACCACCGCGGTGATCTTCTCGCCTTCCTCGAGCGGGAACACGTTGACGATCGGCTTGCCGCGCGCCGAGCGGCTGCCGGCGGGCACCTCGTAGACCTTGAGCCAGTAGAGGCGCCCGCGGTTCGAGAAGCACAGCAGATAGTCGTGCGAGTGCGCCACGAACAGGCGCTCGATGAAGTCGTCCTCCTTCATCGTGGTCGCCATGCGGCCGCGCCCGCCACGGCGCTGCGCGCGGTAGTCGGTCAGAGGCTGGGACTTCACGTAGCCACCGTGAGAGAAGGTCACCACCATGTCCTGCGGCGCGATCAGGTCCTCGATCGAGATGTCCTCGGCGACGGTGACGATCTCGCTCTTGCGTGCATCCGAAAAGGCTTCTTTAAGCGCCTTCAGCTCGTCGCCGATGATCCGGACGATGCGCGCCGG
>VBCP01000368.1 GCA_005888925.1 Betaproteobacteria bacterium
CCACTCCGTAGAGCGAATAGGCCATGTCGTAGGACGGAGAGGCGTTCCAGGCTCCTTGCCCGTCGAACGCTGAGTCCGCGATCACGTAGGCTTCTTCCGCGGACCAGGTGCTCTCGTCCGCAGCAACCGCTGTTCCGGCCGTAAAACCCAGTGCCGCTACACCGCAGAGGATCGACTTCGCGAGTTTCATGGTGTCTCTCCTTTCGGGAACGTCACATGACGGCTTGCCGCAAGAAACGCTCCTGTCAGGAGATTCCCTGCCTTTCCCATAGCGTCGAGTCGGGCATGCGGCTCGCGATGAACGCCGCCGCCGCCGCGACAAGCGCGGCGAGCAGAAACGCGCGATGAAACGCCTGCAGGATCGCGGCGACGTCGGCCTCGCTGGCGGCTTGCAGTAGCGCGCTGCGCTCCACGCCGGGAATGAGCGCGAACACCACCGCGCCGAAGAGCGCCGCGCCCGCCGCACCGCCGGTGGAGCGCGCAAGGCCGTTCAGCGCCGTCACCACGCCCAGGCGCTCGCGCCCGGCGACCGTCTGGATCGTCACCTGGATCGTCGGCATGACGCAGCCGAAACCGAGACCGCAGAGGATACTCAGCGCGACCACCACCGCCATGTGCGAGGGCAGGATGCCGAGGAGAAAGAGCGCCGTCGCCGCACAGCTCATTCCAATGACGGGGATCCAGCGCGGGCGCCCGGTGCGCCGCAGGATCTGCGCCGAGATCACCGCCGCCGTCACCATGCCGCCCGTGACGGGCAGCAGCAGGAGTCCCGCGAACTGCGCGCTCACCCGGTGGCCGAGCTGCAGGTAGATCGGCAGGAAGAACACCATCGCGAACAGGCAGGCCGCAAAGAGCAGCACTACCACCGACGACAGGCCGATGGTGCGCTCGCGCAGCAGATCCACCGGCAGGAACGGCGAAGGATGGCGCCCCTCGTGCCACACCAGCGCGCTCAAGCTCGCCACGGCGATGACGACGAGCGCCAGGCTCTCGGCCGATCGAAAACTGAAGCGATGGCCGACCGAGGTGAACCAGAAGAGCGCGCTCACCGCGCCGATGGCAAAGAGGATATGGCCCGCCACATCCGCCCGTACCGTGGGGCGCTCCCGCGCCATGCCGCGCGGCAGCTGCAGCAGGCGCCACGCGGCGACCGCGGCGAGCGGCAGGTTGGCGAAGAACAGCCAACGCCAGCTTACGTGCGAGACGACGATGCCGCCGAGCACCGGCCCGCCGATGCTCGCGGCGGTGAACACGGTGGCGAAGTAGCCCTGGAAGCGCGCGCGCTCGCGCGGCGCCACGAGCTCGCCGATCAGGGCCTGCGACAGCACCATCAGCCCGCCGCCGCCGAGTCCCTGCAGCATGCGCGCCGCGACGAGCTGCGGCAGCGATTGCGCGACGCCGCAGGCGATCGAGCCCACCGTGAAGACGCCGAGCGCAACCAGCAGGAGATCGCGCCGCCCGCGCAGGTCGCCCAGGCGTCCGTACACCGGCACGATGGTCGCCGAGGCGAGCAGATAGCCGACCGCGATCCACGAGGTGTCGCGCAGGCCGCCGAGGGTCGCGGCGATCGCCGGCGTCGCGGTGGCGAGCAGCGTCTGGTCCACCGCCGCCATGAACATCGGCAGGAACACCGCGAAATAGAGATTTAGGAATTCCGCCCGCGAGACCGCAGGCGACGCTTCAGCGGAAATCGGTGCCTGACCGCGATTTGTCGCGCGCGAGCAGCAGCTCCTCGATGTACGAGCGCGCCGCCGGCGCCTCGTCCCAGCCGACGAGCTCGACCTCGGGCATGCCGCGCGCGTCGCGCGATTTCGCGAAGATGATCAGCATGCGCGGCGTCGCCTCGTTGTGCGTGAGCACCACGCCCAGCACTTCGGCGCCCGGGCGCTCGCCGAGCGTCTGCATCAGCTTCAGGCCTTCGGCGGGCGGCAGGAAGATGAGCGTGCGCGCGATCTTGAGATGCGTATACGGCGCGAGCAGGATTTCGGCGGGACCTTCGGCGCGCTGCGTGGCGTCGAGCGTGCAACCGCTCAGCGCCAAGGCGCCGGTCGCGATCAGTGCGAGCTTTATCGTTCGAAGCGTCTGAGCACCCCTCCCGGCCCAGAGTCTAGCGCCGTGTAGCACATGCCGTCGAATACCTCGACTCCGTTCACCCAGACGCCGCGCACGCCCTCGGGATCGCGCAGCATGCGCGCGCCGCCGCCGGGTAAATCGTTGACTCGGCGCAGCTTGGACACGCCCACGCGCCGCGGCTCGAAGAGCAGCAGGTCGGCGTGATATCCGGGAGCGATGAGACCGCGTTTCGGAATGCGGTACTTGCGCGCCGGATCGCTGGTGAGCCGGCGCACGCCCTCCTCCAGCGTGAAGGTTTCCGTATCGCGCACCCAGTGCGCGAGGAAATGCAGCCCATAGCCCGCGTCGCAAAAGTAGATGAGGTGCGCGCCGGCGTCCGAGAGCGCGATCAGGCCCGCGGGGTGTTTCAGCAATGGGGCGACGCCCGCATCATCGTTTTGGTAGAGCTTGGCCACGAGCTCGGTGACCGCCACCCCGTCGCGCTCGACCTGCGACCAGTCGCCGTAGAAGAGAATGCCCTGCTTCGGATGCAGGAAGTTATACCGCAACCGGTCGCGGAAGCCCTGCTCGCGGTAGATGGCGCCTCGCGCCTCCGGAGCCGCGGCCTTCACGCGATCGAACGCGTCGTGCGAATAGAGCAGGTACGGCTCGCGCAGCGTGAAGTCGAACGACAGCGGCTGGCAGTTGGCGTGGATGTACACCTCGTGCCCGCGGGCCTTCGCCTGCGCGCAGCGCTCGTACATCTCGAGCGCGCGCTCGGGCTGCGCGCGGTTGTACATCGTGAGCACCGTGACGATGAACGCCGGGCGTCCGGTGTCGGCGGCGAGCGATTCCATGAACTCGGGCGTGGCGCGCGGGCCGGTAGCCATCACAAATATTCCCCGGCCCTTGGCGCCCAGGACGCTCACTAGGCTGCGAAGCTCCTCGTCGCTCGCGATCGTCGAGGGCATCGGCCGCCCGCCCCAGCCGCTGTGGTTCGGCGAGAAGGACGAGGCAAAGCCGGCGGCGCCAGCGTCCATTGCTTCGGCTACCAGCGCCCGCATTTCCGCCAGCTGGGCGCTGGTCGGCGCCGCGACAGTGGACGCGTCCTCGCCCATCACCGCGTTGCGAATGGTCGAATGCTGCGCGAGCACGGCGACGTTCGCCTGCGGCTTCTGCCGCTCGAGCATGTCGAGGTATTGCGGGAAGCTCTCGAAGTCCCAGCGCGTGCCGGCGAGGAGCGCATCGACGTCCATGCCCTCCACCACCGACAGGTTGCGCAGCAGCGTCTCGCCCAGCGTCCATCGCTTCGGCCACTAGCCATTTCATTTCCAGCAACTCACTATCCGTCGGCGCTGCGCGCGCAGATGCATCCTCACCCATCACGGCATTGCGAATCGTCGAATGCTGCGCCAGCACGGCGACGTTCGCCTGCGGCTTCTGCCGCTCGAGCATGTCGAGGTATTGCGGGAAGCTCTCGAAGTCCCAGCGCGTGCCGGCGAGGAGCGCATCGACGTCCATGCCCTCCACCACCGACAGGTTGCGCAGCAGCGTCTCGCGCAGCGGCGGCGGGCAGGGGGCGATGCCGAAGCCGCAGTTGCCCATCACGACGGTGGTGACGCCGAGCGCGACGGAGGGCGAGAGCGTCGCGTCCCAGGTGATCTGCGCGTCGTAGTGCGTGTGCACGTCAACGATGCCCGGCATCAGCGCCAGGCCGGCCGCGTCGACCGTGCGCCGCGCCGGCTCGTCGCTGCGGCCGACCGCAGCGATGGTGCCGTCCCTTACTCCGACGTCAGCCGTGAAAGATTTACCACCGCTGCCGTCGCAGACCCGGGCGTTGCGAATAAGGACGTCCAGCATTGGGCGAGCCTAAGTCATAATTAGCGCAGCGTTCAATACAGGGGAGGAACGTGAAAACAATATTTGCGCTGGTCGCCGCCTTTCCGCTTGCCTTCGCCCATGCCGCCGGCTCGGACGAGCTCTGGGAAGTCACCTCGCAGATGAACATGCCCGGCATGCCCGCGGGGATGGGTGCGCAGAAGCACCAGGTCTGCACCGAGAAGGGCGACGCCAAGAAGGCGATGAGCTCGAAGGGCAGCGAGAAATGCAAGATGACCGACTTCAAGCAGTCGGGCAACAAGGTCACGATGACCATGGCCTGCCCCGACGGCACCGCGGTCGTGGAGAACACCTACAACGCCGCGCACACCGAGTACAACGGCACGGTGAAGATGACCTCGAAGCGCGGCGACATGACGATGACCATGGCCGGCCGTAAGGTCGGCAGCTGCGATGCGCAAGCTGCCAAGAGCGAGCGCGAGGCGAAAACCGCGGCGATGGTGCAGCAGAGCGAGAAGGCGCAGGCGCAGGCGAATGCCACGA
>VBCP01000370.1:0-9637 GCA_005888925.1 Betaproteobacteria bacterium
GGCATAGCGCGAGAGCACGTCGTAGCGGTTGCCGATGACCGCGTGCAGGGTGTCCAAATCCACGGCGCGCGGCTGCGCAAAGCGCGGCTTCGGCGCGACCTTCTTTACCGTCGCGAGCCCGAGCGCGCTGAGGATGCAGATGTAGAACCAGCCGATGTCGAACTCGTACCACTTGCTGGAAAGCTTGGCCGACGAGGCGAAGGCGTGGTGATTGTTGTGCAACTCCTCGCCGCCGATCAGGATGCCCCAGGGCACGATGTTCTTGCTCGCATCGGGCACGTCGTCGTAGTTGCGGTAGCCGAAGAAGTGGCCGACGCCGTTGATCACCCCGGCGGCCCAGAACGGGATCCAGGCAATCTGCGTGGCCCAGATCAGCGCGCCAGGCACGACGCCGAACGCGATCATGTCCGCGGTGAGCAGCAGCACCACCCCGGTGGTCGCGAAACGCGAGTACAGGTTGCGCTCGATCCAGTCGTCGGGCGTGCCGTGCCCGTAGCGCTCGAGCGTTTCCTTGTTGTAGGACTCCTTCACATAGAGGAACACGCCGAGCCAGAGCACGCGGTTGATGCCGTGGACCTGGGGGCTGTGCGGGTCGTCCGTGGTCTCGCATTTGGCGTGGTGCTTGCGGTGAATCGCGGCCCACTCCTTGGTCACCATCCCGGTGCTGAGCCACAGCCAGAAGCGGAAGAAATGGGAGATCAGGGGATGCAGCTCCAAGGCGCGGTGCGCCTGGCAGCGGTGGAGGAAAATCGTGACCGCTGCGATGGTCACGTGCGTCAGCGCAAGCGCGGTGAGGATCAGGCCCCACCAGGGCAGATCAAACCAACCGGAAAACATCATGAAATGGACGGCCTTTGGTCGTATTTATAAGTGGCGAAGGCCATTGTACGCGAACCCCTGCAGTGCAGGTAAGAATCGGAGCGGAAAGGATTTTTTCTGCAAAAAGTACACAGCAGCCGGTGCCCCGGTCGTGGGCTCACGACGCGCGCTCGAAAGCTGCGGCGAAGAAGCCGTCGGTGCCATGCACATGCGGCCATAACCGCAGCCGCTCGCCCGTATCCAGCGCGATCTTCTGCGCGGCGAGCAAGCTCGCGCAGGAAAGCGATTTGAACTCCTTCTGTGCCGCCTGGAACTCCTCGGCCACCGCCTCGTTCTCCGCGCGCAGGATGCTGCAGGTGGCGTAAACCAGGCGGCCGCCGGGCTTAACCAGCCGAGCCGCCGCCTGCAGGATGCGGCGCTGTTTCTGCGCCAGCTCCTCGATCGCGGCCGGTCCATGGCGCCACTTCAGGTCGGGATTGCGCCGCAGCGTGCCGAAGCCGCTGCACGGCGCATCGACCAGCACGCGCTCGAGCTTCCCGGCGAGGCGCTTGGCGCGCGCGTCGTTGTCGCCGGAAAGCGCGATCGAATGGACGTTGCTCACCCTGGCGCGCGCGGCACGCGGCGCAAGCGCGGCGAGCCGCTTTGCCGAAACATCCATGGCGTAGATGCGGCCCGAGCCGCGCATCAGCATCGCGAGCGCCAGCGTCTTGCCGCCGGCGCCGGCGCAGTAATCGGCGAGCATCTCGCCGCGCCGCGGCGCGGTGAGCCAGGCGAGCAGCTGGCTGCCTTCGTCCTGCACTTCGATCAGCCCGTCGCGAAACAGCGCGTGATGGTTGATCGCCGGCTTGGCCCCGAGCCGCACGCCGGCCGGCGAATAGGGCGTCGCCGCCGCCTCGATGCCATCGTGCGCGAGGCGCTCGAGAACCTCCTCGCGGCTCGTGCGTGCAAGGTTCGCGCGCAGGTCGAGCGGCGCCGGATTGAGCAGGCCCTGCGCGATGCGCAGGGCGGGGTCGCGCCCGTGCTCGGCTTCGAGCTGCTGCCATAGCCAGTCGGGCAGATCGGCGCGCACCGCATCGGGCAGCGCATCGGCCGCGGCCGCGCGAATCCTGCGAACCAGCTCCGGGTCCGCCAGGCCCTCCAGCGCGCGGCCCGAGAGGCCGAGCACGCGCACCACTGCCGCGACCAGCAGCGCCGCCGGCTCGGCGGTGCCGGCGGCCGCTTCGAGCGAGCGGCGCCGCCGCAGCACGGCGAACGCCGCCTCGGCGACGAAGGCCCGCTCCTTCTGTCCGAGCTCGCGGTGCTCGCGGAAGTAGCGCGAGAGCGTCTGGTCGGCCGGCGCGGCGAACGCCAGCAGCTCGCGCAACGCGCTCTCGGCGTGCCGCAGCAGCGCGGCGCTCGGCCTCACGGCGAGATGCGGATCGCTACCTGCTCGTACCGCGTGCCGTCTTTCTCGACCACCAGCAAGCGCACCGGGATGTAGTTGCGCTCGGCGGCGAGCCACAGCTCGGCGCTCTCGCGGTCTTCGCCGTGGCGTGAGGCCTTGATGGCGTCGAACTCGCCCGCCGGGGTCTTGATGCGCTCGCGGCCGGCGAGCTTGTAGACATGGCGCGACAGGCCCCGGCCGTCGGCGATGGTGTAGCTCACCGACTCCGCCTTGCCGGGCACGAGCGAAAGCGCAAACAGAAACGACAAGCGATCCTGCGCATTGGCGGGCAGCGGCTCGCTCGCCTTGTTGCCCTTGTATTGCATGGTCAGCGTCTGCGCCTTCCAGTCGAACCAGGCGCGCGCCGTGTCGCGTCCCGAGCGCTCGTCGAAGAACTCCTGCGGCCGCAGCGTGCCTTGCACGATGCTGCCCTGGCTCATGCGCCGCGCGCTGCCGAGCAGCGCGTAGATGCCCTTGCCTTTCCACGTCTCGGTGAGCTGATAGCGGCCGCTCGCATATTCCAGGCGCTCGACGACCTCGGCCATGGTCGAGCCATTGCGCGTCAGGGCGAACACCAGCTCGACCCGCGCCGGCGGCTCGGCGGCGGCGGCGCCCGCGAGGCTAATCAGCAGCCAGCACCAGTTGCGCATCATCTCCTTTAACTCGCACCACGGCATCCTGGATGACGAGCTTGTCCTCGAGAAACCAGCGCGCAGCGCGCGGATAGATGACGTGCTCCTGGCGCAGCACGCGCGCGGCCAGCTCGGCGGGCTGTTCACCGGGCCGCACGCCGAGCGCCGCCTGAATCACGATCGGGCCGCTGTCGAGCTCCGCGGTAACGAAATGCACGGTGCAGCCGTGCAGCTTCACCCCCGCCGCAAGGGCGCGCGCGTGCGTGTCCAGGCCCGGGAACGCGGGTAGCAGAGACGGATGGATATTCAGCAGCCGGTTGTGATAGCGCGCCACGAAGCCCGGCGTCAGCACGCGCATGAATCCCGCGAGCGCCACGAGGCGCGGGCGGTGCCGGTCGATCTCGCGCGCCAGCGCCTCGTCGAAGGCTTCGCGGCTCGCGAACCCGGCGTGATCGGCCACTGCGGTCGGGATACGGCGCGAGCGGGCGAACTCGAGGCCGCCGGCGTCGGCGCGGTTGCTGATCACGGCGGCGACCGGCAGGCCGGCCTCGACCAGAGCCTGCATGTTGCTGCCGCGGCCTGAGATCAGGACGACGAGCAACTAGTACATCCGCGCCGTGCGATAGCCGTCGCGCTCGAGCAGCGCGAGCACGCCTCGCGAACCGTACAGGTGCAGCGCGCCGAGCGCGACGAAGGCATCGCCCCGGCGCAGCTCGCTCTGCATGCGGTAGGCCATCACCACGCTGCGATCGTGCAGCACGCGCTTGGTCATGATCGCCTGGTGCGCCGCCACCTCGGGATAGCGCGCGATGAAGCGCTCGCGCAGGCGCCAGATCGCCGCGAGATCGCGCTCGAGATACGCGTCCACCGTGGCGGCGGCGAGCTCGATCAGCTCGTCGCGGTGCGCCAGGCTGTGCTTGAGGAGCGCCACCTGCGACTCCATCGGGCATTCATCGAAGGTGAAGATCTGCTCTTCGACGCCCTCGATCTGCGCGACCGGCCTGCGCCGCGCGCGGGCCTGCCCGATGAGCTGCGCGTCGAGGCCGGTCGGCGCGCTCGCGGGCGCACGCCGCAAGTTGATCAGCGCGCCCCAGGGTTTGAGCTGGTTGACGAACTCGCGCGCGAGGCCGATCGGCGCGAGCTGCTCAAGCACGCGCGCGAAGTCCTCGGCGCCGATCTTCTCCTCGAGCGTCTGGTGGTCGAGGAACATCGCCGCCTCGAGGAAGCGCTCCTGCGCATAGGCATCGGGCAGGAACTCGACCATCAGGCTGCGCGAGCGCTCGAATGTCGCGCTGACGCTCGCCGGCATTTCGGAAACGCGCGCGTCCGGCTCGTGAATCGTGCCGTAGACATGGCTCGGCGCCTGGCGCTTGCGGGTCACGCGCCAGAGCAGCCCGCGCTCGAAGCGCCGCTCGCGCGCAAACACATCCAGCGCCGGCGCGCTGAGCGCGGCCATGAGGAACGCCCGACGGTTCACGCCTTCGGCCCGATCATCGCTTCGGGCTTGACCCAGCGGTCGAAGTCCTGCGCGCTCACGTAGCCGAGCGCGAGCGCGGCTTCGCGCAGCGTGCTGCCCTCGCGGTGCGCCTTTTTGGCGATCTCCGCGGCGCGGTCGTAGCCGATGTGCGGCGAGAGCGCGGTCACCAGCATCAGCGAGCGCTCGAGCAGCTCGCCGATGCGCGCGGTGTCGGCTTCGATGCCGCGCGCGCAGTGCTCGTCGAACGAGCGCGCGCCGTCGGCGAGCAGCCGCGCGCTCTGCAGGAACGCATGGATGATGAGCGGCTTGTAGACGTTGAGCTCGAGGTGGCCGGAGGCGCCGCCGATATTGACCGCGACATCGTTCGCCATCACCTGCGCGCACAGCATGGTGAGCGCCTCGGCCTGCGTCGGATTGACCTTGCCCGGCATGATCGAGCTGCCCGGCTCGTTCTCGGGAATGCGCAGCTCGGCGAGCCCCGAGCGCGGCCCCGAGGCGAGCAGGCGCACGTCATTGCCGATCTTGAAGAGCACCGTCGCGAGCGTTTTCATCGCGCCATGCGCGAACACCAGCGCTTCGTGGCCAGCGAGCGCGGCGAACTTGTTCGGCGCTTCGCTGAATGGAATCTTGGTCTCTGGTGCAAGCACGGCGCATACTCGCCGCGCGAATTCCGGGTGCGTATTGAGCCCGGTGCCGACGGCGGTGCCGCCGATCGCCAGGCGGCACAGTCCCGGCAGCGCCGCGCGCAGCGCCGCCTGCGCCTGCTCGAGCTGATCGACATAGCCGGAGAATTCCTGCCCGAGCGAAAGCGGCGTCGCGTCCTGCAGGTGCGTGCGCCCGATCTTGATCACCGCGGCGAACGCGTCGCGCTTCTGCGCCAGCGTGTCGCGCAGCCCCTGCGCCGCCGGCAGCAGCTCGTCTTGCAGCGCGCGCGCGGCGGCGATGTGCATGGCGGTGGGAAACACGTCGTTCGACGACTGGCCCATGTTGACGTCGTCGTTCGGGTGCACCAGCCGTTTCTGGCCGCGCCTGCCGCCGAGCAGCTCGGAGGCGCGGTTGGCGAGCACTTCGTTGACGTTCATGTTGCTCTGTGTGCCCGAGCCGGTCTGCCAGACGGCGAGCGGGAATTCGGCGTCGTGCTTTCCAGCCAGGATCTCGGCCGCGGCACTCTGGATGGCGTCCGCCTTTTTGGGGTCCAGGAGCCCGAGCGCGTGATTGGTCTGGGCAGCCGCCTTCTTCACCGCGGCGAGCGCGTAGATCACGGCGAGCGGCATGCGCTCGATCGAAATGCGAAAGAAGCGCCGGCTGCGCTCGGTCTGCGCGCCCCACAGGCGCTCGGCGGGGACCTCGATCGGCCCGAAGCTGTCCTTCTCGATGCGGGAGCCGGCCATCCGGGCCGCTATGTTAGCGGCTCCGTGACGGATTGCCGCAATTAGTCCTACCGGACTACGCCGGTTGCGGGTCGGAACATAGCGCGCTACGGGGGTTTGGTCGGAAGATGCTGACCTGTGTAGGCCGTCACCTACACAGGAACGGACGAGAGGCCGTCACGCTGTTAGCAGCGCCGGTCCGAGAGACCGACTCGAAAGTGGAGCCGGTCCACGGCAGCGCCAAACAAAGTGTAGTCGCCGTCTGATCGCCAGAGTGGGCAGTACCGGAGGGCACGTCTAGCGGGCGTGCCCTCTTTTTTTTCCCGCTCTGGAAAGCATAGTGCACCCTAGCCGCCGCCGCCGCTATCGCCGCGCGCGGCGTCACATTGTCGCCGATGGCCGATTTCGCACGGCGCGCCCGGCGACGTCGCGACGCGGCGTCGCGACAGTGAAAACCCCGGTTTTGCGGCTTTTGCTACTCGAGGCGCCGTTCGCTCGCGATTCGCGGCCGCCCATCATGACAGGCGCGTGACACCAGTGTGACGTCATGACTTTTTCTTCGCGTGGTCCCGGCCGCGGTGCGGCGTAGCGAAAGGCCCGCGCGCCACGAGGTCGAGCGCGCGCATGTAGATCGCGGTGGGCGGCTCGCAGCGGCCGTCGAGCCATTCCTCGAGCAGCGCCTGCGCCACGCCGAGATACTCGGCAAGCCGGTCGTGGCCGCCGATGGTGCGCGAGGCGAGCGCGAGGGTGCGGGTAACGGAGTTATCTGGCACGGCGGCCTGCATCGAATGCACGCCCCATTGGATAGGTCCGAGCGCGCAAATGCAGTGACCGATTCACCTCGAGCCCTGTGAGCGATTCACGGAACGGCGCTTGCAGAACGCGCCGCGTGAACGAATCGACTAGGCTGCGCCCAGCGCCTTGCGCAACTCGGCGCTATGGCCGATGCCGGCCGCGGCGTAGAGGCGCTCCTGCGAGCGCAGGACGCGCTCTACGAGCTCGGTGAGGCGCGCGGCGAGGAACGGCTTCACCAGGCAGGCCGAGCCGAGCGCTTCGGCGTCGCTGCGCAGCTCCGAGCGGCCGGTGATGAAGATCACCGGCACCCAGGGCATCGACGAGTCGACGATCACGGCGGAGACGAAGTCGAGGCCGCTCACGTAGGGCATGTGCGCATCCACGATCATCAGGTCGGGCTTCGCCTCGCGCACCAGGCGCGCTGCGCCGCGCGCGTCCTCGGCCATTACCACCTCGTAGCCTTCGCCGGCGAGCTGCAGCTTGAGCAGCTCCCGGATCGCGGGCTCGTCGTCGACGATGAGGATGGTGCGGCGGCGCTTTTCTTCTGTCATGGACGCATTCTCGCCAGCCGGGTCGCGCGGCAGGGCGGCGACGCGACTAGTCCTACAGGACTACGAGATTAAGGCAAGAAAGACGAGCGGGCGGTCGTACGATAGCGACCGTGCTGTAGGAGATGTTTGACAGCACCGGATGCAGCGGCCAGCACGCTGTTACCAGCGCCAGTCCGAGAGACCGACTGAACCAGTAGCCGGTCCACGGCAGCGCCAAACAAGGTGTAGTCGTCGTCCGATCGCCAACGCAGTGGTCAGTACCGGAGGGCACGTTCTAGCGGGCGTGCCCTCTTTTTTTTCTCACCGCGGATCGCATTCTGCCCAGCGCCACAGCCGCGCGCTATCGCGGCACACGGCGTCATCTTGTCGCGGAGGCCCAGCGAGATGCGGTGGAGGGCTGTCGACGTCGCAACGCGACGTCACGACAAACGGACTATCTACTTGAGCGCGAGGGCCGACTTGGCGAGCTTCTGCACCTCGAAGCCGCCGCAGTCGTCGCCGCAGCCGTACTCCTGGCCCGCCTCGACCGCGCGCCGGTAGTAGGTCGCAGAAGCTTCCTTGAGCCCCATGCCCTTGGCCGCCTCGGCGAGCATGAAATACGAGTAGTCGCTGAGATAGCCCGCCTGCAGCACCGACACCGCGAGGTCGCGCCACTGCTGCCGGTCGTGCAGCCGCTTCCAGTCGCCCTTGCGCTTGGAGTACGAGATGCCGCATTGCAGGCGGCAGTCGAACACCGTGTCGCCGCGCTTGAAGCGCTCGAAAGGCTCGGAGAGGAACGTGAGGGTCTCGCCTTCCTTCGCCACCTTGGCCGCGTACTCGTCGCGCGTCATCTCGCCCGCGCGCGAGACGACGCGCTCGTTCGCGCCCTCTCCGGCGTTGAGGAAGCGCGGCGCCTCGCCGGGCGCGGCCTTCGCCGCGACGTAGTAGGGCTGCACCTTGGTGCCGAGCTCCTTGAGTCTTGCGGAGCGGTGCTCGGGCGACGGGTGCGTCGAGAGCCACTCCGGCGGCTGGCCGCCGAGCTTGCCCATCTTGTCCCACAGCGTCACCGCGGCCGCCGGGTCGTAGCCCGCGCGCGCGGCGAGCTCGATGCCGATCTGGTCGGCTTCCGACTCGCTCTCGCGGCTGTTCGGCAGCTGGATCGCGGTGACCGCCGCCACCTGCATCAGCGCCGCGGTGTTCTGCTGCGCGCCGAGCGCGATCGCCAGGAGCTCCGTGCCGATGCCGGCGCTGTAGGCGATCGACATGCGCTCCTGCGTATGGTTGGCGAGGGCGTGGCCGATCTCGTGACCCATCACCTGCGCGATCTCGTCGTCGGTGGCCTTGAGCTTCTCCCACATGCCGCTGTAGATCGCCATCTTGCCGCCCGCCATGCAGAAGGCGTTGACGGTCTTCGGATCGTTGATCAGCTGCACTTCCCAGTTCCACTTCGCCGAATCCGGGCGGAAGCGCACCGCCTGCGCAATCAGGCGATCGGTGATCTCGCGCACCTTGTCGGCGCGCGCCGTGCCGGTCTCGACCTGCTTCTTCTTCGACAGGCCGCCCATCATGCTGTTGTAGGCGGCGGCCGACTGGGTGATCGCCATCGACTCGGGCACCACCATCAGCTGGCTGCGGCCGGTGACCGGGTTGGTGCTGCAGCCCGCGAGCACAATAGTCAGAGCGGCGGAGGCCGAGATGAGAGCGGTTTTCACTGGGCGCATTCTAAGGTCTGCCGCGCGCTGAAGATGTAACTGATTGTGCTCGCTTTTCTGCCGCCGCCGGCGTTGCGGCGGCGCTAGATGATTGTTCAACATGCTCTCCGCTAAAATCAATCCCGCTGTGTTCGACGCAATACCCCGCCGGTCAAGGACCACGAAGCTGCCGCAGGAACCCCTCTTTGCGCATCCTCCGCTGTGGATCCACGAGTCCCTGGCCGCGAAGTGCTTTCTCGGAAAGGAAAGTCCGTTGCTGATCTCCCGTCGTCGTGAAGCGAAGAGGCGTGCCCTGCTGCAGATGCTCGATCGCCTCCCCATTCGCAGCGAACGTAGCGTTCAAGTCGCGAAGCCGGCCCCCGCGCCGGCGGATGTTCCCCTGCCCCGGAGCGCTCCCGGGGTGGCGCCCCGCGCCTCGAAGTAGAGGCGCAGGGGTTCCGGCCCTGGCTCGTTAAGCCGCTTTCTTCGCGCGCTTCGGCAGCTCGCCGATCGCGCTCCTGATCGCGTCCTCGACGCGCTCGAGGAACACGAATTCGAGCTTCGCCTTCGCCTCGGCGGGCACGTCCTCGAGGTCCTTCTCGTTGCGCTTGGGCAGCATCACCGTCTTGATGCCGGCGCGCAGCGCCGCGAGCGTCTTCTCCTTCACGCCGCCGATCGGCAGCACCAGGCCGCGGAGCGAGATCTCGCCCGTCATCGCGACGTCGTTGCGCACCGGGACGTCGAGGAGCAGCGAGACGATGGCGAGGAACATCGCCACGCCGGCGCTCGGGCCGTCCTTCGGCGTCGCGCCCGCCGGCACGTGGATGTGCACATCGCTTTTCTCGAGCGTCTCGCCCACGAACGAGCGCGAGAGCGTAAGCGCCGCCTGTGCCGACTCCT
>VBCP01000370.1:9845-12612 GCA_005888925.1 Betaproteobacteria bacterium
GCCCGCCTCGCGCGTGTAGTCGCCGATGATGGCGCGCAGCACGTCGTCGCCGAGCACGAAGTCCTCGATCGCCTTGTCGGCGCTCTTCAAACCGTTGGCCTCGAGCTGGCGCTTGACGAGATAGCGCTTGGCGATCTCGAGCTTCTCTTCTTCGGTGTAGCCCGGCAGCTGGATGATCTCCATGCGGTCGCGCAGCGGCCCGGGGATCGTGTCGAGCATGTTGGCCGTGGTGATGAACATCACCTTGGATAAATCGAAGTCGACACCCAGGTAGTTGTCCCTGAAATGGCTGTTCTGCTCCGGATCCAGAACTTCTAACAGAGCGCTCGACGGGTCGCCGTGAAAGCCGCCCTGCCCAAGCTTGTCGATCTCGTCGAACATCAGCACGGTGTTCCTGGACTCGGCGCGGCGCAGCGCCTGGATCACGTTGCCGGGCAGCGCGCCGATGTAGGTGCGCCGGTGGCCGCGGATCTCCGCCTCGTCGTGCACGCCGCCGAGCGCGATCCGCTGGAACTTGCGCCCCGTGGCGCGCGCGATCGACTGGCCGAGCGAGGTCTTGCCGACGCCCGGCGGGCCGACGAAACAGAGTATCGGGCTCTTGCCCGTCGGATTCAGCTTGCGCACCGCCAGGTGCTCGAGGATGCGCTTCTTGATCTTCTCCAGGCCGTAGTGGTCCTCGTCCAGCACCTGCCTCGCTTGGGCGATGTCGATCGGTCTGGACGCTTCGTCCTTCCACGGCAGCTCGGCGAGCCACTCGAGGTAGGTGCGCAGCATCGAGCCTTCGGCCGAGCCCTCGCCCATGCGCTGCAGGCGCTTCAACTCCTTCGCGGCGTGCTGGTGCACGTCCTCGGGCATGCCGGCCTCGTCGATCTGCTTCTTCAGGCCCGCGAGCTCGGCGCCGCTGTCCTCGTCCTCGCCCAGCTCCTTCTGGATCTGGCGCATCTGCTCGCGCAGCACGTGCTCGCGCTGGCGCTCGTCGAATTCCTTCTTGGTCTTGTCGCCGATCTCCTTGGAGATGCGCAGCACGCCGACGCGCTCGGAGAGCATCGCGAGCACGCGGTCGAGGCGCTTCTTGAGATCGAAGGTCTCGAGCAGCGCCTGCTTGTCCTCGAGCTTGACGTCGAGCAGGTTGCCGACCATGTCGGCGAGCATCGTGGGCGAGGTCAGGCCCTGCACCACGACGGCGAGCTCCTCCGGCGCGTTCGGCAGGAGCTGGATCGCCTCGACCGCCTGCGACTTCAATTGGAGGAAGCGCGCCTCGACCTCCGGGTTCATTTCTTCCGGCGTCTCGATGTACTGCACGCGCGCGACGAGGAACGGCCAGCCCTCGAGGAATTCGAGCGCGCGGAAGCGGCTCTGGCCCTGCACCACCATGTGGTGCGCGCCTTCACCACCGGTGATGTAGCGCACCACCTGGCCCGCGGTGCCGACCCAGTAGAGATCGTTCGGGCCGACGTCGTTCTTCTGCGGGTCGCGCTGCAGGAGGAAGCCGACCTTGCGCTCCGAGCGCACCGCTTCCTGCGCGGCCGCGACCGAGCCTTGCCGGCCCACCGTGACCGGCGAGATCACGCCGGGGAAGAGCACCGTGTTCCTCATCGGGATGAGGATCAGCGCGTCCTCGGGCACCGGCTTGACCGCGCCGGCGCGCGGCTTCTCGGCCGGCGCCGCGGCGACGGGTTGCTTGTCCTGCGCGAGCAGCTTGTTCATGCGCTTTCCTTCTTCTTGAAGACCAGTGTCAGCACGCCGTCGGCGAGCCGCTTCTCGGCGAGCTCGAGCGGCGCGTAGGGATCGCCGAGCGGCAGGCCGATCTGGCGCTCGAAGCGGCCGTAGGGAATCTCGATGCGATGGATGTTCTGCGTGTCGCCGCCGCACGGAAACGCCCGCGCGGCCGAGATCGTGAGCCCCGCCGGGTCGAGCGCGATGCTGATCGAATCGGCGGCCACGCCGGGCAGCGCCACCTGCACCTGCAGGTGCTCGGCGCTCTCGATGATGTCCACCGGCGGCTCCCATGATGCGGCCGCGTGCTGAAAGAACTGGCGCTGCAGCCGCTCGGCCCGGTCGAGCATCGACAGGGCTTCGCTCCACATCCAGTTGGAAATATCGCGGGATCTCACGGCGGCTAGATGGCGGCGAAAAAGCCTGAATCAAGCCCGCTGCAAGAAATGACCCCGAAACGCCGGGGTTATCGGCCGCGCTTCTCCTGCGCCTGCTGCAGCAGCCACTTACGGAAGGCGGCGACCGCCGGCCGCTCGGCAATGACCTCGGGACACACCAGGTAATAGGCCGACTGCGGCTTGAGCTCCACCTTGAACGGCGCGCAAAGGCGACCGGAAGCGATATCGGCGTCGACCAGCGGACGCAGCGCGAGCGCGACGCCGAGCTTCTGCGACGCCGCTTCAAGCGACAGGATATTGGAAGAAAAGTGCGGCCCGTGCGTGCCGTCGACCTGGTCCGCGACGCCCGCCACCTCGAGCCACTTTTCCCATGCATGCCCGTGCGCCACGAGATCCATCGCGTCGTCATGCAGCAGCGTGTGGCTCGCGAGATCGGCGGGCTCGCGGATCGGCGGTGAGCCCTTCACGAGCTCCGAGCTCGCCACGACGACCGTCGAGACGCCGAACAGGCGATCGGCGCGGTAGCCGGGATAGTCGCCCGCGCCCAGATGGATTTCGACGCCCGACGTATCGCTCCTCAGATCCAGATTACTGGTGATGGATGCGGAGTCCAGCGCGCCCGCATCGACCATCTTGCTCGATGACACCACGCG
>VBCP01000369.1 GCA_005888925.1 Betaproteobacteria bacterium
CTCCGTCATTCTCGCGGCGCACGATGAGCAGCTCGCGGAGCACGGCGGCAGCCCTGGCATCCGCGATGCAGGCCTGCTCGATTCGGCTCTCGCGCGCCCGCTGAACCGCGCCGCTTACGGCAAACCCGACACCGCGGAGCTCGCCGCCGCTTATGCCTACGGCCTGGCGACGAACCATCCTTTCGTAGACGGTAACAAGCGCGTGGCGTTCGTCGCCCTCGAGCTGTTTCTCGCGCTGAACGAGCACCAACCGGTCGCCGATGATGCCGATTGCGTCATGTGCATACTCGCCGTCGCCGCGGGAACGATGAAGGAAGCTGCATTCGCGGAATGGGTCCGCCGCCACAGCAAGCGGCAGCGATAAGAACGACATGATCCGCCTCTCCCAAGTCACGCTCCGACGCGGCGCCAAGACCTTGCTCGAAGGCGCCGACGTCGCGCTCAATCCCGGCGACAGGATCGCTGCGCGGCGAGCTGCACGCCGACAAGGGCGAGGTCGACTACCCGGCGCGCTGGCGCGTCGCTTGCGTCGCGCAGGAGACGCCGGCGCTCGCGCGTCCCGCGCTCGAATACGCGATCGACGGCGACACCACACTGCGCAAGCTCGAAGCCGAGCTCGCCGCGGCCGAAGCCGCCGATGACGGCCACCTGATCGGCGAGCTCCACGCCGCGATGGGCGACGCCAATGCGTACACGGTGCGCTCGCGCGCCGAGCGGCTGCTGCACGGCCTGGGCTTCTCCCACGAGCAGATGGGCGAGCCGGTGGCGAGCTTCTCCGGCGGCTGGCGCATGCGGCTGAACCTCGCGCAGGCGCTGATGTGCCCCTCGGACCTCCTGCTCCTCGACGAGCCGACCAATCACCTCGACCTCGACGCCATCCTCTGGCTCGAGGACTGGCTCAAACGCTACGCCGGGACGCTTCTCGTCGTCTCGCACGACCGCGATTTCCTGGACGGCGTGGTGGACATGGTCGTCCACATCGACGCGAAGAAGGTCAAGCGCTATTCGGGCAACTACACGAGCTTCGAGCGCCAGCGCGCGGCCGCCGTGGTGCTCGCCGCGGCGCAGTACGAGAAGCAGCAGCGTGAGCGCGTGCACCTGGAATCCTTCATCAACCGCTTCCGGGCGAAGGCCACCAAGGCGAAGCAGGCGCAAAGTCGCATGAAGATGCTCGCGAGGATGGAGGAGCTCGCGCCCCTGCACGTCTCGGCGCCCTTCTCCTTCGAGTTCCGCGAGCCGCTCAAGGCGCCCGATCCGCTTCTGGTGCTGGAGGACGCGGATGCCGGCTATAAAATGGAAAACTCGCCGAATAAGACCGTCGTGCGCAATATCAATTTCTCGCTGCAGAGCGGTCAGCGCTACGGCCTTCTCGGCATAAACGGCGCGGGGAAATCGACCTTCATCAAGACCGTCGCCGGAGAATTGAAGCCGCTCGCCGGCAAGGCGACCTTCAACAAGGGGCTCGCGGTCGGCTATTTTGCGCAGCACCAGATCGAAATGCTGCGCTACGACGAATCGCCGCTGTGGCACCTCTCGCGCATCGCGAAGAGCGCGCGCGAGCAGGATTTGCGCAACTATCTCGGCAGCTTCAACTTCCCCGGCGACATGGCGAGCACCTCGATCGCGACTTTCTCCGGCGGCGAGAAGGCGCGTCTCGCGCTCGCGCTCATCGTGTGGCAGCGCCCCAACCTGCTGCTCCTGGACGAGCCGACCAACCACCTCGATCTGGAAACGCGCGAGGCGCTGACCGTCGCCCTCGCGCAGTTCGAGGGGACGCTGGTGCTCGTCTCGCACGACCGGCACCTCTTGCGCGCCACCACCGACCAGTTTCTCATCGTCGCCGAGGGCCGCCTCGCGTCCTTCGACGGCGATCTGGAGGATTACCGCGACTGGCTGTTCAAGACCAAGCTGGCGCCTACGGAAGAGGCCGTACCTCTGCCGGAAGCGAGGAAACCCGCCGTCACGGCGCCGCCGGCCGACCGGCGCCGACAAAAACGCAGAGAGGCGGAGGAGCGCCAGCGCCAGTCCGCGGCGAGAAAGCCGATCGAGTCACGCATCAAGCGGCTGGAGGAGAAAATGGCGAAGCTGAACACGCAGAAGGCCGAGATCGACGCACGGCTCGCAGACCCGGCGAGCTACGGCGAAACCCGCAAGGAAGCCCTGAAGGCGCTGATCGTCGACCAGGCCTACGTCGCGCGCGAGCTCGCGCTGCTCGAAGCCGAATGGCTGGAGCTGCAGCAGAAGCTGGAGCGGGTAACCGCTTAGTGGCCGTCAATCCGCGGAGGAACGTACCCGGCCCCGCAGCTTCTTGACCTCGCCCCGCCGTGTTTTCCCCTCGAGGCGCTTCTTCTGCGAGCTTCGCGTCGGCCGGGTCGGCCTGCGCTG
>VBCP01000049.1 GCA_005888925.1 Betaproteobacteria bacterium
AGCGCGTCGGCCGCGCGCGCGAGGCGGGCGAAACGCAGGGGTTCATGAAGGTGCTGGTCGACGCCGATTCAAAGGAGCTGCTCGGCGCCGCGATTCTCGGCATGAGCGGCGACGAGGTGGTCCACTCGCTGCTGGACATGATGTACGCCAAGCGGCCTTACACCACCATCCAGCGCGCCATGCACATCCACCCGACGGTCACCGAGCTGATTCCGACCCTGCTCGGCAACCTTAAGCCGCTCTAGTCCTTCTGCCTTCAGGACGGCTTCTAGTCCTTCAATAACAGCTGAATCAACCCGGCGGTGCTGTCCCAGCGCTTGCCGCCGCGCGCCTCGAGGTGGGAATAGAACTGGTCGACCACCGCCGCCACGGGAAGGCGGGCGCCGCTCTTGCGCGCCTGGTCGAGGCAGATGCTCATGTCCTTGCGCATCCATTCGGTGGCGAAGCCGAAGCCCTCGGCCTTCAGCTCGTCCATCTGCTTCCAGCGATTCTCCATCTGCCAGGACTGCGCCGCGCCTTTCGAGATGACCGAGATGACTTTCTCGACGTCCAGCTTGTTCCGCTTGGCGAATGCGACCGCTTCGGCCAGACCCTCGGCGATGCCGACGATGCAGATCTGGTTGACCATCTTGGTGAGCTGGCCCGATCCTGGTCCCCCGATCAGCGCGGCCATCTTGGCGTAAGCGTCGATCACCGGCTTCGCGCGCTCGAAATCGGCCGAGTCGCCGCCGCACATGATGCCGAGCTGGCCGTTGACGGCGCCGGCCTGGCCGCCCGAGACCGGCGCGTCGACGAAGCCGATGCCGCGCTCTTTCGCCTTTGCATGAACTTCCCTGGCGACAGTGGCCGACGCCGTCGTGTGATCGACGAGAATCGCGCCGCGCTTCATGCCCGCCAAGGCGCCGTGGTCCCCGTAGACGACGGAGCGCACGTCGTCGTCGTTGCCGACGCACATCATCACGAAGTCGCAATCCTTGGCGGCGTCGCGCGGCGTTGCGGCGTGTTTTCCGCCGTACTCTTTCGCCCATTGCTGCGCCTTGGCGGCGGTGCGGTTGTAGACCGTGACGTCGTGGCCGCCTTTCTTCGAGAGATGTCCCGCCATCGGGTAGCCCATGACGCCCAGGCCGAGGAACGCGACTTTCGCCATCGGTTTGTCTCCTAAAGGATTTTTTGCAGTTGACAGAGGCCGGTCAACGGTTTCACAATCATGGACGTTTATACAGTATCCGGTGTGGGCCCAGCGTCCTTAACAATGAGGCGCCTGCCGTTAGATGCCGACAACCTAAAACAAGAGGTACAGCAAATGGATGACAACAAGTCTAAGGCATTAGCCGCGGCGCTTTCGCAGATCGAGAAGCAGTTCGGCAAGGGCTCGATCATGAGGATGGACGACGCCGCGATCAAGGATATCGACATCGTGTCCACGGGCTCGCTTGGCCTGGACATCGCGCTCGGCGTCGGCGGCCTGCCGCGCGGCCGGGTGGTCGAGATCTACGGCCCCGAGTCCTCGGGCAAGACCACGCTGACCCTCCAGGTCATCGCCCAGATGCAGAAAATCGGCGGCACCGCCGCCTTCATCGACGCCGAGAACGCGCTCGACATTTCCTACGCCGCCAAGCTCGGCGTCAAGACCGAAGACCTGCTGATTTCCCAGCCCGATACCGGCGAGCAGGCGCTCGAGATCGCCGACATGCTGGTGCGCTCGGGCGCGGTCGACGTGATCGTGATCGACTCGGTGGCGGCCCTCACGCCCAAGGCCGAGATCGAGGGCGAGATGGGCGAGCCGCAGATGGGCCTGCAGGCGCGCCTGATGAGCCAGGCGCTGCGCAAGCTCACCGGCAACATCAAGCGCACCAATACGCTCGTCATCTTCATCAACCAGATCCGCATGAAGATCGGCGTCATGTTCGGCAACCCGGAAACCACCACCGGCGGCAATGCGCTCAAGTTCTACGCCTCGGTGAGGATGGACATCCGGCGCATCGGCTCGATCAAGAAGGGCGACGAGGTGATCGGCTCCGAGACGCGCGTCAAGGTGGTGAAGAACAAGGTGGCGCCGCCCTTCAGGCAGGCCGAGTTCGACATCCTGTACGGTGAAGGCATCTCGCGCGAAGGCGAGGTGCTGGAAATCGGTGTGATCCACGGCGTGCTCGAGAAATCGGGCGCCTGGTACATCTACAACACCGACCGGCTCGGACAGGGCAAGGACAACGCGCGCGATTTCCTCAAGGAGAACGCGCAGCTCGCCCGGGAGATCGAGACGAAGATCCGCGAAAAGGCGGGCGTCAAAGGTGCCGCGCCGGTCGCGGCGGCCGACAAGGTCGAAGAGCCGTCGGGGGACAAGAAAGTGGAGCATCTGCCGACGCGCAAGCGCGGCGGCAACGGCTAGCCCGAGGGCTGCTCAGTTTTGAAAGGCGAAAGGCCTGACACGCCCGTCGAGCTGAAGGTCCGGGCGCTCAGGCACCTCACGCGGCGCGAGCACTCGCGCGCCGAGCTCGCGCGCAAGCTCGCGCCGCATGCCGAATCGCCGCAGGCGCTCGAGGCGGTGCTTGACGAGCTGGCGCAGCGGAAGCAGCTCTCGGATGAGCGCTACGCCGAAACGCGTGCGCATTCGCTTTCGCGCAAATACGGCGCGGCGAAGGTCCGGCAGGATCTCAAGGCGCACGGTGTTGCCGAGGCCTCGCGCGCAAATACCGCGAGCCCGCGGCGACGCGCGAAGAAAAGGCGAAGCGCGCGCGCTTTCTGCAGAGCCGCGGCTTCTCGTATGAGCTTGTCGCCCGCCTGCTGTTCGGTTCCGATCCAGAGTTTTAGCTCTGCGTCTTTTTTTGCTGGCACTGTAGTCCAGCGCGTTTCATGGACGTTCATCCCAATACAGGTTGTTTCTGTAGAGAGGAGGTGAACGAAATGGAACAGGCACAAGCATTGGCCGTCGTGCGTTCGCTCGCGAACGGCGTCGATCCGGAGACGGGAGAGGTGTTTCCGCCGGAGAGCGCCTATCAGCGGCCGCTCGTGGTGCGCGCGCTGTACGAAGCCGCCTCCGCGCTCGAGCGCATGGAGCGTTTCGAGCGGCGCAAGCTCCAGATGCCGCCGAAGACCGGCGAGCCCTGGACGGAAGACGAGGACCGCAAGCTGCTCGCGGCGTTCGACGCCGGGCGCGCGTTGCAGGAGCTGGCGGCGGCGCACGAGCGCACCATGGGAGCGGTGCGCGCAAGACTGCTGAAGTACGGGCGCATCAACGCATAGCGGGGACTTACCGGGGCGTCCGCGGCGCCCCGGGCTTTTTGCCGCGCTGCAGTAGAATGCCCGCAATGAAATCCAGCGAGATCCGCGCGAGCTTCCTCGAGTATTTCCGCTCGAAGGGCCACGCGATCGTGCCCTCGAGCTCGCTCGTGCCGGCGAACGACCCGACGCTGCTGTTCGTGAACTCGGGCATGGTGCAGTTCAAGGACGTGTTCCTCGGCAAGGACAAGCGTGCCTATAGCCGCGCGACGACCGCGCAGCGCAGCTTGCGCGCCGGCGGCAAGCACAACGACCTCGAGAACGTCGGCTACACCGCGCGCCATCACACCTTCTTCGAGATGCTCGGCAACTTCTCCTTCGGCGACTACTTCAAGAAGGACGCGATCGGCTTTGCCTGGGAGCTGCTCACCAAAGTCTACAAGCTGCCGCCCGAGCGGCTCTGGACCACGGTCTACCAGACCGATGACGAAGCGTATGAGCTGTGGACCAAGATGGTCGGCATTCCGAAGGAGCGCTGCGTGCGCATCGGCGACAAGCCGGGCGGCGCCAAATTCCAGTCGGACAACTTCTGGCAGATGGCCGACACCGGTCCCTGTGGCCCGTGCAGCGAGATCTTCTACGACCACGGCCCCGGTATTGCCGGCGGGCCGCCCGGGTCGCCGGATGCGGAAGGCGACCGCTACATCGAGATCTGGAACCTCGTCTTCATGCAGTACAACCGGGACGAGCAGGGCACGATGCATCCGCTGCCCAAGCCCTCGGTGGATACCGGCATGGGCCTCGAACGCATCGCCGCGGTGCTGCAGGGCAAGCACTCCAACTACGAGATCGACCTCTTACAGGACCTGATCCGGGCCGCGGCGCGCGAGACGCACCAGAAAAGCCTGAAGAGTCCGTCGCTGAACGTGATCGCGGACCACATCCGCGCCTGCAGCTTCCTGGTGGTCGACGGCGTGATCCCCGGCAACGAAGGCCGCGGCTACGTGCTGCGCAGGATCATCCGGCGCGCGATTCGGCATGGCTACCAGCTCGGCCAGAAACAGCCGTTCTTCAACCGCCTGGTGCCCGACCTCGACCGCGCAATGGGCGACGCGTATCCGGAACTGCGCGGCGCGCGCGAGCGCGTGGCCGATGTCCTCAAGCAGGAAGAAGAGCGCTTCGCCGAAACGCTGGAGAACGGCATGGGCGTGCTCGAGTCGGCGCTTGCCTCGGGCGAGAAGCTGCTCGACGGCGAGACCGTGTTCCGGCTGTACGACACCTTCGGCTTCCCGGTGGACCTGACTGCCGACATCTGCCGCGAGCGCGGCGTGATGATCGACATGGCGGGCTTCGAGGCCGCCATGGCGCAGCAGCGCGAGCGTGCGCGGGCGGCGTCGAAGTTTTCTGCCGCCGCAGCGCTCGAGTACTCGGGCGGCAAGACGGTGTTCCACGGCTACGAGAAGCTCGCGCACTCCGGCAAGGTGGTCGCGCTGTACCGCGAGGGCACGCAGGTCCAGAGCCTCAGGAGCGGCGAGTCCGGCACGGTGGTGCTCGACGAGACCCCGTTCTATGCCGAGTCCGGGGGACAGGTCGGCGACCGCGGCGAGATCGTCGGCTCCGCCGGCACGCTTGCGGTCGAGGACACGCAGAAGATCCAGGCCGAAGTCTTCGGCCACCACGGCACGCTGAAGACCGGCACGCTGAAGCTCGGCGATCGCGTCGAGGCGCGCGTCGACACGGCGCTGCGCGAGCGCACGATGCGCAATCACTCGGTCACGCACCTCATGCACAAGGCGTTGCGCGAGGTGCTCGGCCCGCACGTGCAGCAGCGCGGCTCGCTGGTCGACGCCGACAAGACGCGCTTCGACTTCTCGCACCACAAGCCGATGACCGAGGACGAGATCCGCGAGGTGGAAGCAAGGGTGAACGCGGAGATCCTGCAGAACACGCCGACGCGCGCGCAGGTCATGCCGATCGAGCAGGCGAAGAGCTCGGGCGCGGTGATGCTGTTCGGCGAGAAGTACGGCGACGAAGTCCGGGTGCTCGACATCGGCTCGTCGCGCGAGTTCTGCGGCGGCACGCACGTCGCGCGCACCGGCGACATCGGTGTCTTCAAGATCCTGTCCGAAGGCGGCGTCGCCGCCGGCATCCGCCGCGTCGAAGCCACCACCGGCCTGACCGCGCTCGCCATGATGAACGCGCAGCTGCAGGAATTCCGCGAGTTGGCGCGGCAGCTGCGCGCGCAGCCCGGACCCGGCATGGCCGAGAAGGCGCTCGCGAGCCTGCTCGAGGAGAAGAAGGCGCTCGAGAAGGAGCTCTCGCGCATGCGCTCGAAGCTGCTCAGCGGGCAGGGAACCGACCTGAGCTCGCAGGCGGTCGAGGTGCGGGCCAGGGACGGGCAGGTGATGCGCGTGCTCGCCGTGACCCTCGACGATGCCGACCCGAAGACGATGCGCGAGACCGTGGACCGGCTGAAGGACAAGCTGAAGTCCGCGGCGATCGTGCTCGGTGCGGTGAACGACGGCAAGGTGTCGCTGATCGCCGGCGTGACCGCCGATCTCACGGCCAGGGTGAAAGCGGGCGAGCTCGTCAACTACGTCGCGCAGCAGGTCGGCGGCAAGGGCGGCGGCCGGCCCGACATGGCGCAGGCCGGCGGCACCAACCCCGCGGGATTGCCCGGCGCGCTGCAATCCGTGAAGTCCTGGGTCGAGCAGCGCGTATAAAGCGGTGAGCCCGGCAGGGGCGATCGAGGCTTCGGCGTTTGCGCAGGCGATGCGCGATTCGTGGTGGCTCTACCCCGCGGTGCTGTTTGCACACATTCTGGGCATCGCGCTGCTCTTCGGCTCGATCGCGGTGCTCGATTTGCGCCTCATCGGCATTTGGAAGAAGGCGCCGGTGAAGGCGCTCGCGGCGCAGGTGCTGCCGTGGAGCGCCGGCAGCTTTCTCCTCATCCTGCCGAGCGGGCTCGCGATGTTTGCCGCGAACGCGACCGAGCTGATCGCGAGCCCGGTGCTCGCCGTGAAGATGGGCCTCATCATGGCCGCGGGGGTGAATGCCGCGATTTTCCATGCCGTCACTCTTCCCAGCGTGAGCGTCTGGGACTCACCGGAAATGCGCGCTCTGGGGCCGCCGCCGTCGGCGCGGCTCGCGGGCGCGCTCTCGCTCGCGCTCTGGACGAGCGTGATCGCCTGCGGGCTGACGCTCGCCTACTTCTAGAAGCCGATCTTCCGGCGGCGGTTGCCGCTACCCGGCTGGACGTCGTCCGGGCTGACCTCGGTGCGTCCCGCGAGCTTGGCATTGCCGAAGGCCGACTGGATGGCGCGGCGCATCTCGCGCGGCGGCAGGCCGGCGAGCCTTTCCAGCGTGGACTCGCTCGGCGCCTCCGGGAACTGGCGCCCCCAGTCGTGCGCGTTGCGCACTTCGCTGTAGATGGTGGTCGCGATGCGCACCGAGCCGGCTTCATCGGGGCGCTCGATTTCGTACACCGTCAGCCGGTTGACCAGCGGCTCCGGAATGCGCGAAGTATCGTTGGCGGTGGCAAGCCACACCGCGCCCGAGGCGTCGATCGGCAGCTCGACGAATTCGTCGACGAAGCGCGTCGCCGTCTCGACTTCCAGGAGCTCGTAGAGCGCGCCCAGCGGATCGTACTGGCCGTCGGAGCTCGCCTTGTCGAGCTCGTCGACCACGATCACCGGGTTGGCGTACTCGCCGTTCAGGAAAGTGTCGAACACCTTGCCGGGCTTCGCGTTCTTCGACTGTGACGAGGCGCCCGAGAGCACCCAGCCCGCGGTGAGCGAGCTCATCGGCACGAAGCCGAAGCCGGTGCCCAGCAGGTGCGCGAGCTTGCGCGCGAAGTGGGTCTTGCCGATGCCCGGCTCGCCGAGCAGCAGCATCGGCGGCAGCTCGATCGAGTCGTTGGAATCGACGCACAGCGCGAGATGCTTGCGGATGTCCTCGAGCACCACCGCGAAGTTAGGCAGCTCCTGAAACAGGTTCTCCATCTCGGGGAGCGCCGAGGGCTTGACGGTGAAGCGCTGGCCGCCCAGGCGCAGCATCTTCTCGTAGACGGCGCGCAGCGCCTCGTTGGCCGAGGGCGAAAGTTCCTGCAGGGCTTTTTCAACGGTCGGGACTTCGTAGACGTCCTTGAATCCCGCGATCGGAATCGTCACTGTTGCCGACATTGGTCACCTCTCTTTAGCTTCTTATTAGCCGGTGCACCCACTCCGAGTGAAAAAAGTAACATGACGCCTTCATCGAAGCAAACTCCGCGCCTAGCAGCGGCGCCTTGCGAGTGCCAATCGGCTACAGTAGTCGCATGGTTACTACAACGCGCGAGCACTTCCAAAGTTTCGGTGCCGGCCATCTTCCGGGACATCTCGGTGTGGAAATCCTCACGGTGAGTCGCGAGGCGGTGGAGAGCCGCATGAGCGTGCAAAAGAAGGTGATGGCGCCGAACGGCTATCTGCATGCCGCTTCTGTCGTCGCGCTCGCCGACACGAGCTGCGGCTACGGCTGCGTGGCGAGCCTGCCGCAAGGCGCGAGCGGCTTCACCACCATCGAGCTCAAATCCAACTTCTTCGGCACCGCGCGCGATGGCGCGATCGTCTGCCGCGCGACGCCCGTGCATTTGGGGCGCACCACGCAGGTCTGGGATGCGGCGGTTAGTGTCGAGGGAAGCGGGGCCAGGATCGCGCTCTTTCGCTGCACGCAGATGGTTCTGTGGCCCAAGTAGACAGGCGCGCGGCAGGCATGCTTCAATGCGCTCCATGAGCCGCCGGTTCTTTGGCTTTTTCTTTTACTTCCACTGCCCACTGGCGGACTGGACCGGCTAAGCTCACCTTAACGAATCCAACCAAAACCGCCAGCGCCAAAAGCCTGGCGGTTTTTGTTTTTGGGAGACCCAAAATGACCCCGCCCCTCGACAGCTACCTTCCGATGCCCGCGGACAAGACCTCGCTCACCGACGACGAGCGCATCGAGGACGTCGTCCCGCTGCCGCCGCCGGAGCACCTGATCCGTTTCTTCCCGATCCAGGGCACGGCGGTCGAGGCGCAGATCACCGAGACGCGCCGCCAGGTGCGCGAGATCCTGCAGGGGCGCTCCGATCGGCTGCTGGTGGTGATGGGGCCATGCTCGATCCACGATCCGGCCGCCGCCATCGCCTACGCCGAGCGGCTGGCGAAGGAGAGGCAAAAGCACGCCGGCGAGCTCGAGCTGCTGATGCGCGTGTACTTCGAGAAGCCGCGCACCACGGTCGGCTGGAAAGGCCTGATCAACGATCCGTACCTGAACGGCAGTTTCCGCATCAACGAGGGGCTGCGCATCGCGAGGGATCTCCTGGTGCGCATCAACCGGGCCGGCGTGCCCGCCGGCTGCGAGTTTCTGGACGTGATTTCCCCCCAGTACATTGGTGACCTGGTGTCCTGGGGCGCGATCGGCGCGCGCACCACCGAGAGCCAGGTGCATCGCGAGCTCGCCTCCGGACTGTCGGCGGCGGTCGGCTTCAAGAACGGCACCGACGGCAACGTCAAAATCGCGGTCGACGCGCTGCTCGCCGCCCGCCAGAAGCACCACTTCCTCTCGGTGCACAAGAGCGGCCAGGTGGCGATCGTCGAGACGCGCGGCAACGAGGACTGCCACATCATCCTGCGCGGCGGGCGCGAGCCGAACTACGACGCGGCGAGCGTGCAGGCGGCCTGCGCCGAGCTCACGCGCGCCGGGCTGCCCGAGCGCCTGATGATCGACTGCTCGCACGCCAACGCGGCGAAGCAGTACCAGCGGCAGATGGAGGTGGCGCGCGACATCGCGGCGCAGCTGGCGCGCGGCGAGCGCCGCATCGTCGGCGTGATGGTCGAGTCGCACCTCGTCGAGGGACGCCAGGAGCTCGAGAACGGAAGACCGCTCGTCTTCGGCCAGAGCATCACCGATCCGTGCCTCGGCTGGGACGATTCGACAAGGCTGCTGGGCACGCTCGCCGAGGCGGTGAAGCGCCGACGGTAGCAAGCGACCCGAAACGGCAGGCTTTGGCATAATCGGCCGAGCCCATGCCACAGCGCCCGCAGCAGCTCGCGCACCTCGAGTACCTCGGCGACGCGACCAAGTTCGCCGGC
>VBCP01000050.1 GCA_005888925.1 Betaproteobacteria bacterium
GCTCGGCGCCAAGATCCTGATGGAGCTGGTGCTGATGCTGTCGCAGCGCCTGCGCGCCACCACGCAGCGGCTGCTGGGCCTGCTCGACGAGCAGCAGGCGGGCAGCGCTCCGCCGCACCTTTTGTAATGCACGCCACACTTCCCCTGCTGCGCCGATACGGCTTCCCGGCCGTGCGGCGCAAGCGCCTCGAGATCCTGCAGGTGAACCTCGGCTATCGCT
>VBCP01000371.1 GCA_005888925.1 Betaproteobacteria bacterium
GTACTCCGGCAGGCCGGCGCTCTCGGCGAGCGGCGGCACGTCAGGCAGCGCCGCGGTGCGCCGGGCAGTGGAGACACCGAAGGTCTTCAGCCGTCCCGACTTGATGTGGCCGGCGGTGGCCGCTACGGTCTCGATGGTGTACGTGATCTGCCCGTTCATCACGTCGGTGAGGCCCTGCGCGCTGCCCTTGTACGGCACGTGGCGCGCCTGGATCTGCGCCATCGAGTTGAACAGCTCGGTGAAAAGATGTGCGGTCGCGCCGGTGCCCGAGGACGAGAACGTGTACTTGCCAGGATTCGCCTTGATCTCGGCGATGAACTCGCGCGCATTGTTCGCCGGGAAGGACGGATGCACGACGAGAGCGAAAGGCGTTGCCGCGACGAGGCTGACCGGCGCGAAGTCCTTCAGCGGCTCGTACGGCGTCTTCTGCAGGTGCGGCATGATCGACAGCGGTCCGCTCGATGCCGCAAGCAGCGTGTAGCCGTCAGGCGCGCTTTTCGCGACGGTCTCCGAGCCGATCGCGCCGCCGGCGCCGGGCTTGTTCTCGATCACGAACGGCTGGTTGAGCGCCACCTGCAGCCGCTCGGCCACCACGCGCGCCGCAATGTCGGTCGCCTGACCCGGGGGCCAAGGCACCACCACCTTCACCGCGCGATTCGGATAGGTCTGCGCCGACGCGGCGAGCGCCAGCCAGCAAAGCAGAGCGACGATGATTCTCATGGACGATTCCTCCTGCGGCCGATTCTAGAACGTGCCGGGGTAGGCGCCGCCATCCAAAAGCAGGTTCTGGCCGGTGATGAATCCCGCCTGCGCACTGCACAAATAGGCGCAGGCCTCGCCGAATTCGGCGGGATCGCCTTGCCGCCCGGCGGGGATCAGCCGCAGGCGCTCGGCGAGGGCCTGCTCCTCGCTGAGTCCCCGCTCCTTGGCGAACGCGGCCACCGTGGTGCGGTTGCGGTCGGTCATGAAGAATCCCGGCAGCAGGTTATTGATCGTCACATTGTGTTTGACCGTCTGGCGCGCGAGCCCGGCGATGAAGCCGGTGAGGCCGGAGCGCGCGCCGTTCGAAAGGCCGAGCGGCCCGAGCGGCGCCTTCACCGCGCTGGAAGTGATGTTGACGATGCGCCCGAACTTGCGCGCGATCATGCCGTCGACCGTCGCCTTGATGAGTTCGATCGGCGTCAGCATGTTGGCGTCGATCGCCTTCAGCCACGCGGCGCGATCCCACTCGCGGAAGTCGCCGGTCGGCGGGCCGCCGGCATTGTTCACCAGGATATCGGGCGCGGGGCTGGCGGCGAGCGCGGCGCGGCGGCCTTCGTCGGTGGTGATGTCACCCACCACCGCGCTCACGCGAACACCACAGGCGTCGCGGATCTCCTGCGCCGTCTTCTCGAGCGCTTCGCGCCCGCGCGCGGTGATCACGAGGTTCACGCCTTCGCGGGCGAGCGAGAAGGCGCAGCCTCTGCCCAGGCCTTTCGAGGCGGCGCAGACCAGCGCGGTCTTGCCGCGAATGCCGAGATCCATGTTCAGTTCCTTTTCAACGATACGAGCAGCACGCCGAATATGACCAGCCCGCCGCCCACTGCCTGCATCCAGGTGAACCGCTCATCGAGGCCGAGCGCGCTGGTGATCGCCACGCTCACGGGACCGAGGGCGCCGATCAGCGCGAACTCGGCGGCGCCGATGCGCCGGAGTGCCTCCGCCTGGATGAAGAGCGGCAGCACCGTGCAGAAAGTGGCGAGCAGTATGGCGTAGAGCCACACCTTGCTCGGCAGCTCGAGCGCCGACAACGGCTCGAGCGCGAAGAACTGGACCACCGCCGGAGCCGTTGCCACCGCCATCGAGTACGCGGTGAAGCGCATCGAGCCGATGCGTTTGACCAGTTCGCCGCCCGCCACGAGATAGGTGGCGTAAAAGAGCGAGGAGGCGAAGACGAACAGCGCTCCGAGCATGAAAAGCCGTCCCTCGGCGCCGCCGTGCGCCTGGCTCGAGAGGATCAACGCGACGCCGGCGTAGGTGACCACCAGCGCAGTGAGTTGCCGGCGCGTCGGGCGCCGATGAAGGAACAGGAAGGAGATCAGGAGCACCAGCGTCGGGTAGAGATAGAGGATCAGCCGCCCGATGCCCGCGCCGACGTACTGCAGGCCGATGAAATCCAGGAAGCTCGCGGCGTAGTAGCCGATGAAGCCGAGCGCGGCGACCGCGGCCCAGTCGCGCGCGGTGAGGCGCGGCTCGTCGCGCCGCAGCCACCATGCGACCGCCAGGAAGAAGGGCAGCGAGATCGTCATGCGCAGGAAAAGCAGCGTGACGGGCGAGACCGGGTAGGTGACGTACACCAGCTTGACCAGGATCGGCCGGAACGAGAAGACGAGCGTGCCGACGATGGCGAGAGCGACGCCCCACCTGCGGTACGACGCGGCGCTCAACGCCGCTTGCCGCCGAGGACCGATCCCAGTATGCCGCGCAGCACCTGCCGGCCGAGCGCCGAGCCGATCGAGCGCGCCGCGCTCTTGCTCATGGCTTCGAGAATGCCTTGCGACTGCCGGCCGCCGCGCGGCCCGGTCTTGCCGAACAGGATGTCGGACACCGGGTTCGAGCTCTGCTGCGGCTCGGCAGGCTTCGCCTGCGTGCGGCCTTTCAGCTTTTCATAAGCGGACTCGCGGTCGATCGGCGTGTCGTATTTGCCCGCGACCGGTGAGTCACGCATCAGCTGCGCGCGCTCGTCGGGTGTGATGGGGCCGAGCTGGCTCGCCGGCGGCACGATGAAGGCGCGCTCGACCATGCACGGGCGGCCTTTCTCGTCGAGCATCGAGACAAGCGCTTCGCCCACCTCCAGTTCCGTGATGACGCGCTCGGCCTTGAGCCTGGGATTGGGGCGCAGCGTGTCGGCGGCGGTCTTCACCGCCTTCTGGTCCTTCGGCGTGAAGGCGCGCAGCGCGTGCTGCACGCGGTTGCCGAGCTGGCCGAGCACGCTCTCCGGCAGGTCGAGCGGGTTCTGCGTCACGAAGTACACGCCGACGCCTTTGGAGCGGATGAGGCGCACCACCTGCTCGATTTTCTCCAGCAGCGCCTTGGGCGCCTCGTCGAAAAGGAGATGCGCCTCGTCGAAGAAGAACACGAGCTTGGGCTGCTCGGGGTCGCCGACCTCGGGCAGGTGCTCGAAGAGCTCGGCGAGCATCCACAGGAGGAACGTGGCGTAGAGCTTCGGCGAGTTCATCAGCTTCTCGGCCGCGAGGATGCTCACCACGCCTTTGCCGTTCTGGCTGCGCATCAGATCGGCGATCTCGAGCATCGGCTCGCCGAAGAACTGCGCGCCGCCCTGGCTCTCGAGCGCGAGCAGCCCGCGCTGGATGATGCCGATCGAAGCGGGCGAGACGTTGCCGTACTGGGTCTTGAACTGCGCGGCGTTGTCGCCGACATGCTGCAGCATCGCGCGCAAGTCTTTCAGATCGA
>VBCP01000372.1 GCA_005888925.1 Betaproteobacteria bacterium
TGATCTATCTTGGCGCGCAGGAGCTGGTGAAAAAAGGCATGGCGCTCGCCGCCGAGGCGTTGGAGGCCTCTGCGGCGGACATTGAATTCGGGGCGGGCGAGTACCGCATCAAGGGCACGGACCGGCGCATCGCGATGGTCGATCTGGCGAAGAAAAACCCCGGGCAGCTCGACCTTGCGTATGCGAACAAGTTCGGCTCGTGCTTTCCGAACGGCTGCCACATCGCCGAAGTGGAGATCACGCCCGACACGGGCGAAGCGCAGATCGTGTCCTACGTCGCCTGCGACGACGCCGGCAACATCATCAATCACCAGATCGTCGCGGGGCAGGTGCAGGGCGGGCTCGCGCAAGGCGCGGGACAGGTGTTCAGCGAGCTCGCGGTGTACGACGAATCCGGCCAGCTGCTGACCGGCAGCTTCATGGACTACGCCATGCCGCGGCCGGGCGAAGTGTCCGGCCTGAAGATCCTCGAGCATCCGGTGCCGACCAAGCTCAATCCGCTGGGCGCAAAAGGCGTGGGTGAGGCGGGCGTTACGGGCTCGCTGCCGGCGCTGATGAACGCGGTGGTTGATGCGCTGCGGCCGGCGGGCGTTTCGCGCTTCGAGATGCCGGCTACGCCGCGCCGGCTATGGGAGGCGCTCCAGGCGGCGCATCGCCGCGCCGCCTAGAAAGCGCGAGACTCGCGCGATGGATCCCCGCCAAGCCTGGCGGCTGGCGCGGCGCGCGGTCGGAGCCTGGACCCAGGACTACGCGCCGAGCATGGGCGCCGCGCTTTCGTACTACGCGCTGTTCTCGATCGCGCCGCTGCTGCTGATCGTCATCGGCGTCGCCGGCTTTTTCTTCGGCGAGGAGGCGGCGCGCGGCGGGATCTTCGAGCAGCTCTCGGCGCTCATCGGCGCCGATGGCGCGCACGCCATCGAAGGGCTGGTGGCGAGTGCGCGCAAGCCGCAAAGCGGGGTGCTCGCGGTGCTCGTCGGCACGGCCTTGCTCGTCACCGGCGCCTCCACCGTTTTCGGCGAGCTGCAGAATGCGCTCGATCGCATCTGGCGCGCCCCGGCACGGCAGGAAAGCAAAGGCTGGTGGAAGCTGTTGCGCACGCGGGTGCTTTCGTTCGGCATGATCCTCGGCATCGCGTTTTTGCTGATGGTGTCGCTCGTGCTGAGCGCGCTGGTTTCAGCCATGGGCAAATGGTGGGGCCTGCACGTCGTCGACCTCGCGCTGAGCTTCGCGCTCACGACGCTGCTCTTCGCGATGATCTACAAGCTGATTCCGCGCGTGCGCATCGCGTGGCGCGACGTCTGGGTCGGCGCCGCGGTGACCGCGGCGCTCTTCGCGCTGGGTAAGTGGCTGATCGGCCTGTACATCGGCAAGTCGAGCGTCACTTCCGCGTTCGGCGCGGCCGGCTCGCTCGTCGTGCTGATGCTGTGGGTGTATTACTCGGCGCAGATTTTCCTGCTCGGCGCGGAGTTCACGCGGGTCTATGCCGATGAGCACGGCTCGCGCGCGCCGTCTTCCGATGAGCTCCCGCCGCGCGTGACCCCTCGCATCCGCGTGCAGGCGGCAGCGAATTCGCCGGCGGCGCAGCCGGCGAGCCCGGTCGGAGCGATCGCCAAGCTGGGCGCGGCGCTTGCTCTGGGTGTAGGTGCGAGCATTGGCCTCGGTTTCCTGAGGCGCCGGTAAACTATGAGGCGAGCATGAGACCCGACGAAGACACGCTGCCGCGCAAGCCCTCGAGCTGGAGCGCCGCGATCGCCCAGCTACCCGGCTTTCCGGAGGAAGCGAAGCCCAAGCTGCCGCCGGTGGCCGACGGCAAGGCGCGCGAGGTGTCCTCGGGCATGTCCGACGAGGACGACGGGAGCCTCGAGCCACGCTGAAATAGAATTCGGGCTCCGTCCCCGAATTCATGACCGAGCGCATTCTCAGCACGCACGTCGGCAGCCTGATCCGGCCGCCGGCGCTGCTGCAGTTCATCGCCGCGCGCCAGAAGCGCGAGCCCTATGACCAGAAAGCCTACGAGCGCTGCCTCGCCGAGTCGGTGACGCAGATCGTGCGCCGGCAGGCCGAGGCCGGTGTCGATATTCCGAGCGACGGCGAGTTCGGCAAGAGCATCAGCTGGTCGCAGTACGCGCTCGAGCGCCTCGCGGGCTTCGAGCGCCGGCCGGCCAAGCCCGGCGCCAATCCCTTCTCGCGCGGCGCCGATCGCCAGCGCTTCGCCGAGTTCTATGCCGAGCTCGACGCCGCCGACGGCCCGCCCGCCACCGCGGGCGCGACCGGCGTGCTCGCCGTATGCAGCGGGCCGATCGAGTACACCGGTCAGGTGGAGCTGCAACGCGATATCGCGAATTTCAAGGCGGCGCTCGCGGCGGCGGGGGTGAAGCAGGGCTTCCTTCCGGTGGCGGCGCCGGCGAGCGTGATCCCGGATCGGAAGAACGAGTTCTACAAGAGCGACGAGGAATGCCTGCGCGCGATCGCCAAGGCGATGCGCACCGAGTACAAGGCGATCGTCGACGCGGGCTTGCTCCTCCAGCTGGATGACGCGCGCTTCGCCGTCACGTATGACCGGATGGTGCCGCCGGCATCGTTCCAGGATTACCGGCGCTGGGTCGAGCTGCACGTCGAGGTGCTGAACGAGGCGCTGGCGGGAATCCCCGAGGAACGCGTGCGCTATCACGTCTGCTGGGGCAGCTGGCCGGGGCCGCATACCACCGACGTGCCGCTGAAGGATGTCGTCGACCTCGTGCTGAAAGTCAAAGCCGGGGCCTATCTCATCGAGGGCGCCAACCCGCGCCACGAGCACGAATGGCGCGTCTGGGAGAAGGTCAAGCTGCCGCGCGGCAAGACGCTGGTGCCCGGCGTCATCAGCCACGCCACCAACATAGTGGAGCATCCGGAACTCGTCGCCGAGCGGCTGGTGCGCATCGGCAAGCTGATCGGGCGTGAGAACCTGATGGCGGGAACCGACTGCGGCTTCGCGCAGGGGCCGTTCCACCGGCGCGTGCATCCGTCGATCATGTGGGCCAAGCTCGAGGCGCTTGCCGCCGGCGCGCGCCTCGCGAGCCGAGAACTTTCTTGAGGAGAGCGCAATGCCGAACCATGTCTACAAGACCATCGAGCTCACCGGATCGTCGCCCAAGGGACTGGAAGAAGCGATCAGGAACGCCGTCGCCAAGGCGTCGCAGACGCTGCACAACCTGCGCTGGTTCCAGGTGACCGAGACGCGCGGCGAGATCGAGAAAGGCAAAGTGGCCCATTGGCAGGTGACGATGAAGGTGGGTTTCACGCTCGACTGAGCGATGCACGTCCTGGTTCTCGGCGCCGGCGTCATCGGCGTTGCCTCCGCCTGGTACCTCAGCAAGGCCGGCCACGAGGTCACGCTGCTCGAGCGGCACGATGCCGCCGGCCTGGAGACCTCGTTCGCCAATGGCGGGCAGATCTCGGTGTCGCACGCGCAGCCGTGGGCCAATCCGCGCGTGCCGCGCAAGGTCCTGAAGTGGCTCGGCCGCGAGGAGGCGCCGCTGCTTTTCCGGCCGCGCGCCGATCTCGCGCAATGGCTCTGGGGCCTCGCGTTCCTGCGCGAGTGCACGCCCGCGCGCACGGCGCACAACATCCGGCAACTGGTGACGCTCGGCTTGTACAGCCGCGCGGGCCTGCAGGAGCTGCGCGCCGAAACCGGCATCGAGTATGACCATCTCGCGCGCGGCATCCTGCATTTCTATACGAGCGAGCGCGAGCTCGGCTACGCGGTCGAGTCCACGCGCGTGATGCGCGAGCACGGCTGCGACCTGGAGATGGTGAACGCGCGCCGCTGCGCCGAGATCGAGCCCGCACTGAGCAACGTCCCGGTGGTCGGCGGCAGCTGGACGCCGTCGGATGAATCGGGCGACGCGCACAAATTCACCCAGGGCCTCGCCGCGCTCGCCGCAAAGCGCGGCGTGCAGTTGCGCACCGGGCGCACCCTCGCGCTCGGTGCCGAAGGCGGGCGCATCGCGGGAGTCAGAGTCGCGCGCGCCGATGGCCGCGAGCAGGTGCTCCATGCCGATGCGTACCTCGTCTGCCTGGGGTCCTACAGCCCGCTGCTCATGCGCCCGCTCGGCATCGGCCTCGCCATCTATCCGCTCAAGGGCTACTCGGTGACGCTGCCAGTGGCCGATCGGGCGCGCGCGTACACCGTTTCCATGACGGACGACGAGCACAAGCTCGTGTTCTCGCGGCTGGGCGAGCGGCTGCGCATTGCCGGCACGGCGGAGCTGAACGGCTACAACACGGAGTTGAACGAAGTGCGCTGCCGGGCCATCCTGCGCCGTACCCTCGAGCTGTTCGCCGGGGCCGGAGATCCGGAGCGCGCGCAGTTCTGGACCGGGCTGCGGCCGGCGACGCCGTCGAACGTGCCCTACATTGGCGCGACGCGTTATGCAAACCTGTATCTCAACTCCGGGCATGGCACGCTCGGCTGGACGCATGCTTGCGGCAGCGGCCGCGCGATCGCCGACATCGTGAGCGGCCGCAAACCGGAGATCGATTTTGCCTTCACCGGCGTGCGCAGCGCCCGGGGCATAGTCATACCGGCTCATGCCGCGTAGCGGCGTTAGCGCAACGCGCGTGCGGGTTCGCCTGCGCTAATGCGGCCATGCTGAGCTGGGCCCTCAAGTTCCTGATGGCGGCAGCCCTCGCCGCGTTCATCGCGTCGAGCGAGGTCGCGCCGGGCGCAGTGCTGCTCGCGAAAATCGCGGTCGCCGTGCTGCTCGCGCTTTGCTCCGTGTCGCTGGTCGCGGCGCTGCGGCGCGGGCGCGCAAAATAAAAGCGGGCCCGTAGGCCCGCCCTATCCCAGGTTTGACCGCTTACTTCGCCGGCTTGGTGCCGCCGGTGGCAGCGTTCTGGTCCTTATTGCCGGTGACCTTTTCCTTGGCGGTGTGCAAATCCTTCTTGGTCATCACGGTCAGGTATTCAGTGCGGCTCAGCTTGCCGTCGCCGTCCTTGTCGGCTTTCTTGAAGTTCTTGGCGAGGAACGGGTTCGCCGCGGCTTCGGTGCGGCTCAGATAACCGTCGTTGTTCTTGTCCAGGGCGTTGAAGCCCGGGTCGTTCGCCGGCTTATCGGCAAACGCATAGCCCACAGCCAGCGCCAGCGCGGAGGCGCCGATCAGGAGTGGTTTCGCGACTCTCATGTGACCTCCAGTGCGAGTGAGAAGCACTAGAGTTGCTGCAGGATTTGTGCCTGCAAACAGGCGGTGAGTCAGCGCGGTGTCGCGCCGCAGTTCACCAGGTCCTGGTCCGTCATCACCGGCTTGATCTCGCACGCGCCTGTCTTGCGAAGCACCGGCCGTGAATCGGGTGCCGGTACCGCGGCCGCGGGCGGCGCTGGCCGTGCCGCGAGGGCCGCGGGCTTCGCGGCGCGAGGCACCTGCGGCTCGACGACCTGTAGCACCGGCGCCGGCTTCGCCGGTTCTGCCGCCACTTCAGGCAGCTTTTGGGGCGGCGCGGGCGCGACGACCGGCGCCGCAACCGCGACCGCGCCGGGCAGACCGATGAAGGCGACGTGGTCGCGCTCGAGGTCGTATTGCAGGATCAGCGTCGCATCGCCCGATTCGAGCGCGAACAGCGGCTTTTCGGGCGCTGCGGGCGCCTGCGCCTTGGCGATCTCGTCCGGCGCGGCGGGTCGTACTTGCACCGGCTTGCCCGCGGTCAGTGCGACCAGCGCCTGGTACACCGCGCGGCTGTCCGCCGCCGGCGCGAGCCCGAGCCGCTGCCGCAGCTCGGGTGACACGCTCACGCTCTCGCTCAAAACCATCGGCGCCGCGCCGGTCACGAAGGCGCTCGTCACGTAGGAGCGCGCTTGCTGCTCGGTGGTCTTTCCCGGTGGCGGCGACTGCTGCGCGAAAACCTGGCTGGTCGCGACGAACGCTGCGAAGAGGAATTTCATGAACTACAAGATAGCGCAGAACAGCCCGCCTTGTGGCGTGCCCATTCCGGGCGGCGCGCGGCGAGCTCTTCGTGCTCGGGCTGCTCGTCGTACGGGCGCGCGAGGACGCGCATCAGGCGCTCGAGCACCGAAGCGTCGCCCGCTTCCAGCGCGTCGATCGCCTGCTGCGCAAGGTAGTTGCGGAACACATACTTCGGATTGACCTTGTCCATTTGCGCGGCGCGCGCCGCACCGCCCGGGCGAACCCGCTCCACATAGCGCCGCAGCCAGGCGACCAGGCGTTCGTGCGCCGCGTCCTCCACATAAAAGGCGGCGCGCAGCGGCGCCAGCAATGCTTCGTCGCTGCCGTTGAGCGGGACCGCGGCGAGCTTGCGGAAGAAGAGCGTGAAGTCGGTCTCGGTCTCGGAGAGCGCTTCCAGCAGATCGCGCGCTAGCTCCTCGTCCGGCGATGCCAATCCCAGCTTTTGCGCGAGCGCGCGGCGCCAGGCCTCGTTGAACGTATCGGCGTAGAGATTCAGTCCTTCCTCGAGCTTTTCGCGCTCGATCAGCGGCAGCAGCGCTTCTGCGAGGCGCGCGAGGTTCCATTGCGCGATGCCCGGCTGGTTGCCGTAGCAGTAGCGCCGGCCCTGCGCGTCGGTGGTGTTCGGCGTCCACATCGGGTCGTAGCCTTCGAGCCAGCCGTACGGGCCGTAGTCGATCGTCACACCGAGGATCGACAGGTTGTCGGTATTCATCACGCCGTGCACGAAGCCCAGCCGCATCCAGTCGACCATGAGGAGCGCGGTGCGGCGGCACACCTCCTGGTACCAGTCCGCATAGCTGTGCCCGGCGAAGTGCTCACGGATCACGTAATCGGCGAGACGCTTGAGCGCATCGAGCTCATTGTTCGCCGCGAGGATCTGGAAGTTGCCGAAGCGCACGAACGAAGGCGCGACGCGGCACACGATCGCGCCGGGCTCGGGGCGCGGATGGCCGTCGTAGAACATGTCGCGGATCACCGGCTCGCCCGTGCCGACGAGGCTCAGCGCGCGGGTGGTCGGCACGCCAAGATGGAACATCGCTTCGCTGCACATGAATTCGCGCAGCGATGAGCGCAGCACTGCGCGGCCGTCGGCGGTGCGCGAGTAGGGCGTCTTGCCGGCGCCTTTGAGCTGTAGCTCCTGCCGCGAGCCGTCCGTGGCGATGATTTCGGCCAGCGTGATCGCGCGGCCGTCGCCGAGTTGGCCCGCCCAGTGCCCGAACTGGTGACCGCCATAGCGCGCGGCGTAGGGTTGCATTCCCGGCAGGACGCGATTTCCGCCCAGCGCTTCCACGGCTTGCGCGCCCGGGCGCGAGAGACCGAGCAACTCGCCCAGCGCGTCGGACCACGCGAGCAGCTTCGGCGCCGCCACCGGCGTCGGCTCGATGCGCGTATAGCAGGCGTTGCTCACCTGCCTCGGCACGTTCAGGAGCACCGGGTCGGCCGGCAAATCGCGTACGAAGCTGTTCTCGAAGCCCGCGCCGGCGGCGAGATCGACGAGTGCGGCGCGACGCTTGGCGGCAGCTCTCATGGTGGGGCAATTATCGCAGCACGCCCTATGCCCGGAGGGCGCGTGCGAAAGTAACGGCGCAGAGCGTGCAGCAGTGCGCAGGCGCCTGCCGCCGATCGATCGCAACTCGCCGGCTGTCAGGCATGCCGCCGGAGCGCGGCAAATGACACGGCAGTGCAGGCAGCCAACGAGTAACGTGCGCTCAATGTCTCGTTTCTCCTCCTCCTCGGGTCGAGACACCAAGCCCGGAAATAGGCGAACGCCAGTCCGGGCTTCTTCTTTTGTGCGCTAGGGTCTTGCGGCAGCGGCGCTGGAATAGAGCAGGTCTTGCAGCCGCTCCTTGAATTCGGTGATGCGCTCATCCGCCGGCAGATCGATGCCCGCGATCCAGCGGTAGACCTGCGCCGGCTCGACCCGCAAGAGCAGCGCGACGTCCAGCATCGTTCCCGTCGTGCGCGCCGCGCGGACTAAGAGATAAGGAAAGTCGTCCATCTCCGAGCCACGCTACCGCACGCCAGGCTTTCGGCAGCGCAAATGTTGTCAGAAGAGCCGCCTTCAGACGGCTCTTCTGAATGCACTGGTGCGTTAACGCACAGCCTGGATTGGTGGAGGCGGCGGGAATCGAACCCGCGTCCGTAAGCCCTCCACAGTCAGGACTACATGCTTAGCCTGGTCTTTTAATGCCTTCGCTTCGCGCCCGCCAACCGGCAGGCTGACGCTCGGCTAGCCGCTTCGACGGATCCCCCGGGCCAAGCGGCCAAGCCCGGGAGAGAGGCTGATGTGAATGACGCTGCACCGATCTTTCGACCGGCCTAGCCCATCAGCAAGCTAGTGCAGCGTCCAGCAGGTATTAGGCTACTAGAGCGAAACGCTCGTCGTTGGCGTTTGTAGTATTTCCAGATGGTTTTACGAGGTGCTCTGGACCTCGGCATGCCCTGCGCTGCTTCGATGCCCACGTCGAAACCAGGTCGCCCCCGGATTCACTGTGGATTTTACTCTCACGTCCACCCCTTTAGAACCAGCTTGCCGATCATGGTTCCCGATTCCAGCTTCTCGTGGGCCTTGCGCAGATTCGTCGCATTGATCGGCGCGAGCGTCTCCTTCAGCGTGCCGCGCAATTTGCCGCTATCGAGCCAGTCCGCGACCTGGTTCAGGAGCTTGTGCTGCTCGATCATGTCCGGCGTCTGGAAGCGCGCGCGCGTGAACATCAGCTCGAAGCAAATCGCCGCGCTTTTGGCGCGCACTGCGTCGACCTGCAGCGGGTTCTTGTTGCCCACGATGAGCACGATCGCCCCCTGCGGCGCGATGAGATCGCCGATCGCAGCCCAGTGCTCGTCGACCTCGTTGAAGTTGGCGATGTAGTCGACGTGCTTCAGGCCCAGGGCCTCGATCTGCGGCCGCATTGGCTTGCGGTGGTCGATGACGTGATCGGCGCCGAGTTCCTTGCACCAAGCGATCGTCGCGCTGCGCGAAGCGGTAGCGATCACGCTGAGCCCGGCGATTTTCGCGAGCTGGATGCCGATCGAGCCGACGCCGCCCGCGCCGCCGATGATGAGCAGCGAGCGGTCCTTGACCACTTTCATGCGGTCGAAGAACGCCTCCCAGGCGGTGATCGCGGTCAGCGGGATGGCGGCCGCCTGCGCGAAGTCCATGCTCTTCGGCTTGCGCCCGACGATGCGCTCGTCCACTAGATGGAACTCGCTGTTGCAGCCCGGGCGCGTCACGTCCCCGGCGTAATAGACCGCGTCGCCCGGCTTGAAGAGCGTCACCGCATTGCCGACTGCGGCGACGGTGCCGGCGGCGTCCCAGCCGAGCACGCGCGGTGTGGCGCTGGCGGTCTTTCTCTGCTTGGTGTCGACCGGATTGACCGAGATGGCCTCGACTTTGACGAGCAGATCGCGGCCCGACGGCGACGGCGTGGGTAGCTCGATGTCGGTGAGCGAGGCGATGTCGGTGCCGGTATGAGCGACGGCTTTCATAGGTGCTCCAGGAGCTCGGACGGATGGGAGATGATCGCGTCGGCGTTCCACGCTGTGGGGCCCGGGTTCTCGGTGCCGTGATAGCCGTATTCGACCGCGACGCAGCGCATGCCGGCAGCGCGCGCCGCCTGAATGTCGCGCAGGTCGTCGCCGACGTAAATGCACTCGATGGGCGCGAGCTCGAGCCGCTCTGCGGCGAGCAGCAGCGGGGCCGGGTGCGGCTTCAGATGCGGGGTCGAGTCGCCGCAGATCACACAGGCCGGCGCGACGCCGAGGTCTTGCACCAGGCGCGCGGTGAAGCGCGTCGCCTTGTTGGTGACGATGCCCCAGGCGACGTGGCGGGCGCCGAGCTCACGTACGAGCTCCGGCATGCCGGGGAAGAGGCGCGTGTGGATGCACAAGGCCTCGGAATAGCGCTCGAGGAACTCGTCGCGCATGGCGATGTAGTCGGCAAGCTCGGGGGTCATGCCGAAACCGATGCGCAGCAGGCCGCGCGCGCCCATCGATGCATAGGGCCGCACCACCTCCGGCGCGAGCGGCTCGAGGCCGCGCGCGAGGCGCATGGCGTTCACGGCAGCCGCCAAGTCCGGCGCGGTATCGGCGAAGGTGCCGTCGAAGTCGAACAGCACCGCGCGGCTAGTCACGCACGCAGCGCAGGAGATAGTTGACGTCGCAGTCGCGCTCGAGCCGGTAGCGCTGCGTCAGCGGGTTGTAGGTCATGCCGATCAGCTCGGCGGCGCGCAGGCCCGCGGCCCGTGCAAAGCGGGAGAGCTCCGAGGGCTTGATGAAGCGCAGGTAATCATGCGTGCCGCGCGGCAACAGGCGCAGCAGGTACTCGGCGCCGATCACCGCGAAGAGATACGACTTCGGGTTGCGGTTGATGGTGGAGAAGAACACCTGCCCGCCGGGCGGCACCAGGCGGGCGCAGGCCGCGACCATGCTCGCCGGCTCGGGCACGTGCTCCAGCAGCTCCATGCAGGTGACGACGTCGAACGCGCCGGCATGGCGCTCGGCGTAGTCTTCGGCGGTGGCGCGCTCGTAAGTCACCTGTGCCTTGCTTTGCAGCAGGTGCAGCTCGGCGACGCGCAGCGATTTCTCGGAGAGGTCGATGCCCGTGACCTCGGCGCCGCGGCCGGCCATCGCCTCGGCGAGGATGCCCCCGCCGCAGCCCACGTCGAGCACCCGCTTGCCGCCGAGGCTCGCGCGCTCGTCGATCCAGTCGAGGCGCAGCGGATTGATGTCGTGCAGCGGGCGGAACTCGCCCTGCGGGTCCCACCAGCGATGGGCGAGCTGGCTGAATTTCTCCAGCTCTGCCGGGTCGGCGTTCATCGAATCCATTGTCCCAAAAAAAAGCCCCGCCGAAGCGGGGCTTTGTTTGCGGCTCTGAGAGGCTACTTGTTCGTCGATCCCGACTCGCTCGAGGACGAACCGCTTGCGCTGCCGACGCTCGGACTCGACCCGGAGGTTGCCCCCGCGGCTGACGGCGCACCGGTCGAGGCGGTCGATTCGCGGCTGCCGAGCAGTTCCGCATCGACGCGGCGGTCGGGCTGCAGGCAGGCGATGAGCTTGGCGTTCTTGTTGTTCTCCGGGCCCATCTTGTCGCACTCGTTGCCGGTGATCGGCGCGCTCTTGCCTTTGCCTTCGACCTGCAGGCGGCTCGAATCGACGCCCTTCTGCGCGAGGTAATCGGCCACCGCCTGGGCGCGCTGCTCGGAGAGCTCCTTGTTGTATTCCTCGGAGCCGATGCGGTCGGCGTGGCCGACGAGCACCACCTTGTCCACGTTCGCGCCTTGCGCGTTCTTCGCGAGCTCATCGAGCTTCTGCTGTCCCGCGGGCTTGAGATCGGCCTTGTTGAACTCGAACAGCACGTCGGTCGAGAGCGTGATCTTCTCGATCACGACGGGCGCCGGTGCCGCTGCGGCGAGTGGCGCGGGCGCAGCCGCCGGCTCGGGCGCTTGCGCAATCGGCGCCGGGGGGATTGAGGCGCGCGGCACCGCATCACACGGGGCGGCAGCCTTGTCGGCGCTCCACTCCGCGCCGGAGCGCCAGCACAGGCCGAACGGGTTTGTCGCTACGACGCCCGCACCTGAGCCCACGTAGCCTCGCGAGGGCGGGGGGTTTGCTGCCGCAGCCGTGCGGCCCGCGGCGCCGGCCTCGCTGCTCGTACTGCGCGGCGCTGCGCCGGTGTTGGCTTGCGCCACCTGGGTGCGCGCCATGGGAGCGGCTGCCGGCGCGCTGGACGTGCTGCTTTGCCAGGTCAGGCCATAGGGGTTGGTGACGGCGCTGCCGCTGCCGCCGCTGGTCACGTCGCTTGACTGCGCATACGCACCGCCGGCCAGCGCGGCGATGAGCACTGCCAGAATTCGCTTCTCCATCCTCGTCTCCTTGTACAAACGTCGAAAAAGGTGCCGTGCCAGGCGGATCAGCGCGGCATGGTCCAGATGGAGCAGCAATTCATGTGCCGCAAAACAAAAACCCCGCCGAAGCGGGGTTCTATTGGGCAAAACGGACTATTGACGCTATTGCCGGCGCGTGCCGATGACCTCTATCTCCACGCGGCGGTTCTTGGCGCGGCCTTCGCGGGTCTTGTTGTCCGCGACCGGCTGCTTCTCGCCCTTGCCCTCCGTGTATACACGGTTGGGCTCGATGCCCTTGGAGACGAGGTAGGCCTTGACCGATTCGGCGCGGCGCACCGAGAGCTTCTGGTTGTAGGCGTCGCTACCGATCGAGTCGGCGTGGCCGATCGCGATGACCACCTCGAGGTTGACGCCGCGCACCTTGTTCGAGAGGTCGTCGAGCTTCGACTTGCCCTCGGGCTTGACCACCGACTTGTCGAAGTCGAACAGCACGTCGGCGGCAAAGGTGACCTTCGCGGCGACCGGCTTCGGCTTGGGCGCCTCCGGCTTGATCTCTTGCACGGGTTTCGGCGCGGGTGCCGGCGCAGGTGCCGGGGCGGGTTTCGGTTCGGGTGCCGGTGCGGGCTTCGGCGCTTCCTGTGTCGCGCATCCGGCTGCAAAGGCCAGCGCGAGGAGCAGCAGCCAGGCTTTCTTTGTCATGATTCCCCCTGTTCTTATCAAAAAACCGATTTGTATCAAGGCCCTGCGAGACCGCCGAGCGCATTCTGCCATAAGTGCAACTTAGTGTCCAAACGGGTAAACACCGGGTTGCGCAATTTTCCCTCGCTCACTTGCAGCTCTCCGGCGACCCACACGTGGGTGACGTGCTCACGGCCCGCCGCATACACGAGATGCGAGACGGCGTCGTAGCACGGGGCGAGCTCCGGGCCGCGCAAGGCGAGCGCCGTGAGGTCCGCCGCCTTGCCGGCGCTGATGGAGCCGATGCGCTCACCGAGGCCGAGCGCCTGCGCGCCGCCGAGCGTGGCCGCGCGCAGCGCCTGGTGCGCGGGCATGGCCTGCGCGTCCGCCGCGACCGCCTTGGCGAGGAGCGCGGCAAGGCGCATTTCCTCGAACATGTCGAGACGGTTGTTGCTCGCGGCGCCATCGGTGCCGAGCGCGATGTTCACGCCGGCGCCCGTGAGCTTCGCAATCGGCGCGAAGCCGCTCGCGAGCTTGAGGTTCGACGAGGGGCAGTGCGCCACCGAACAGCCGTGGCGCGCGAGCAGCGCGATTTCTTCCAGCGTGAGATGCACCGCGTGCACCGCGATCAGGTTGGGGGCGACCAGGTTCAGGCGCCGCAGCCGCTCGAGCGGGCGCACACCGTGCTCGGCGAGCGAGCCCTGCACCTCGTGCTCGGTCTCGTGCACGTGCACGTGGACCGGCAGATCGAGCTCGGCGGCGAGCGTCGCGATTTGGCGAAAGCTCGCATCCGACACGGTGTAAGGCGCATGCGGCGCGAGACAGAAGGAAGCGAGCGACTCGTCGCGATAGCGGTCGCGCAGCTCGAGACCCTTGCGCAGGTAGTCGGCCGCATCCCCGGCATAGGCCGAGGGAAATTCGATCACGATGATGCCATGAGAGGAGCGTATTCCGGCCTCGAGCGCCGCTTCGAGCGCCGCCTCCGGAAAGAAATACATGTCGTTGAAGCAGGTGATACCGCCGCGCAGCATTTCGGCACAGGCGAGCAGCGTGCCGTCGCGCACGAACTGCGCCGAGACGTGGCGCTTCTCGGCAGGCCAGACATGCTCTTCCAGCCAGCGCATCAGCGGCAGGTCGTCGGCGAGCCCCCGCATCAGCGTCATCGCGGCGTGCGTGTGTGCGTTGATCAGCCCGGGTATGAGCACGTGTTCGGACAGATCGACTGGCTCGTAGCCCGCGAAGCGCTGGCGCGCATCGCTCGCGGGCAGCACGGCTTCGATCTTGCCATCGCGGACCGCGACGGCGTGCTCTGTGAGCACCGCCCCGGCTGGCTCCACGGGAACCAGCCAGCGCGGGGTGATCAGGAAAGGACTGTTTATCTCGGCGTGCCTTGGATTTCCACGACCACGCGCCGGTTCGGCGCGAGGCATTCGATCAGCGACTTGCGGTCCTTCTGGTCCGGGCAGGATTTCGTCGGCAGCGTCTTGCCGAACCCGAGCGTCTCGACCTGCGAGGCGTCGGCGCCCTTCGAGACAAGATGGGCGCGCACCGCTTCGGCGCGCCTTTCCGAGAGCCGCTGGTTGTACTGCGCGGAGCCGAGGCGGTCGGCGTGGCCATTCACGATGATGTAGCGGATCTGGCCGAAGTCCTTGAGCTTGGCGACCACTTCGGAATCGAGCTTGCTCTTGGCTTCGTTGGTGAGCGTCGCCTTGTTGAACTCGAACAGCTCTGTCGACGCGAGATTTATTACCGCCGGCTTCTTGGGCTCAGCGGCCGGCGCGGGCTTGATGACTTGCGTCGGCGCCGGGGCCGGCGCCGGGGCCGGCGCGGGCGCCGGTTTCGGCTCGGTTGCCGGCGCGGGCTTCTGCGCCTCCTGCGTAGCGCACGCGGCCAGCGCGAGCACGAACGAAGCAGTCAAGATCAGCGTGCTGGATTTCATTCCTCCCCCTTCTTTTTTTGCGTCGAGACCGGGCGCCATTTAAACACAGGCGCAAGCCGCGACACAAGGCGTTTTTACGAGGGAAAACCGTCGCTTGCGCGACATTTGGCGATGCCGCGCATGATAAAATTCGAGCTCTTCCCGCATGGAATCCTTCGCCAAAGAAACCCTCCCGATCTCGCTCGAGGAGGAGATGCGGCGCTCCTACCTCGATTACGCGATGAGCGTGATCGTGGGACGTGCGCTCCCCGACGTGCGCGACGGGCTGAAGCCGGTGCATCGCCGGGTGCTTTTCGCGATGCACGAGGCGAACAACGTCTGGAACCGGCCCTACGTCAAGTGCGCGCGCGTCGTCGGCGACGTGCTGGGCAAATACCATCCCCGCGGCGATGCCGCGACCTACGAGGCGCTGGTGCGCATGGCGCAGGACTTCTCGATGCGCTACCCGCTGATCGACGGCCAGGGCAACTTCGGCTCGGTCGACGGCGACTCCGCCGCCGCCTACCGCTATACCGAATGCCGGCTGGAGAAGCTCGCCTCGGAGATCCTCGCCGACATCGAGGCCGAGACGGTCGATTTCGTACCCAATTACGACGGCAAGGAGCGCGAGCCGGTCGTGCTGCCGACGCGCGCGCCCAACCTGCTGGTGAATGGCTCCTCGGGCATCGCGGTGGGCATGGCGACCAACATCCCGCCGCACAACCTCGGCGAAGTGGTCGATGCGGCGCTGCACGTGCTCGCGCATCCGAGCTGCGCCATCGAGGAAGTGATCAAGCTGATGCCGGCGCCCG
>VBCP01000059.1 GCA_005888925.1 Betaproteobacteria bacterium
CACGATCTGGATGCGCCGGCGAAACGCCATCATCCGCGCCAGCGTCAGTTGCAATAGATCGGTGCCGTCGAGGCGCGCCTCACCCCCGGTCGCTTCGAGCAGGCGCATGGCGAGCATGGCGACGGTCGTCTTGCCCGAGCCGGACTCGCCCACCAGGCCGACGGTGCGGCCGCGCGCGACGTCGAATGACACATCGCTCACGGCGACCAGCGACTTCGAGCGGAAGAGCCCGGTGCGCAGGCGGAACTCCTTGCGCAGGTGCTTTGCCTGCACCACGGGTGTGCCGGCGGCTGGGCGCGACAAAGGCGTATCGGTGACTGGAGAACCCCGCATGAAGTCCTCGATGACCGGCAGCCGCCGCGGCCGCGCGTCGAGCCGCGGCCGGCAGGCGAGGAGCGCGCGGGTATAGGGATCCTGCGGCGCGTGGAAGATGCGCTCGACCGGGCCGCTCTCGCGCACGATGCCGTCGCGCATCACCACCACGTCGTCGGCGAGCTCACCGACCAGGCCGAGGTCGTGGCTGATGAAGAGCACGCTCATGCGATGGCGCTCGCGCAGCCGCGCGATCAGCTCGAGCACCTGGCGCTGGACGGTCACATCCAGCGCCGTAGTGGGCTCATCCGCGATGAGCAGCTTGGGCTCGTTGGCGATCGCGATCGCGATCATCACGCGCTGCTGCTGGCCGCCCGAGAGCTCGTGCGGATAGGCGCGCAGGCGCGCGCGCGGCTCCGGAATGCCGACCTCCGCCAAGAGCTCCGCGGCGCGTTCCAGCGCCTGGCGCACGCCCATTTGCCGATGCAGGCGCAGCACTTCGGCGACCTGCTCGCCCACCGTCAGCACCGGATTGAGCGAGCTCATCGGCTCCTGGAACACCGCGCTGATCTCGCGGCCGCGCAGCTCGCGCAATCTGGCACTCCCCGCCGTCAAGAGATTCTCGCCGGCATATTCCACGCGGCTCGCGGGATCGACGACGGCGTTCTCGGGCAAGAGCCGCAGGATCGACATCGCCGAGACGGTCTTGCCGCTGCCCGACTCGCCGACCAGCGCGAGCGTCGAGTCCTCGCGCACCTGGAAGCTCACGCCCCGCACCGCCTCCACGCTCGTCTGCCGGGTGGCGAAGGAGACGCGCAAATTGGAGACGCTGACCAGCGCGCGCATTGTCACCTTAGCGCAGCTTCGGATCGAGCGCGTCGCGCAGGCTGTCGGTGAGCATCGAGAAGGCGGTGAGGAAGATCGCCATGAACACGGTCACCGCGGCGAGCTGCCACCACTTGCCGATGATGAGCTCGGTCTGCGCTTCCGAGAGCATCGTGCCCCACGACACCATCTCCAGCGGCACGCCCAGGCCGAGGAAGGAGAGGATCACCTCGACCTTGATGAACGCGACGACCAGGAGCGAGAGCTGCACCAGGATCACGTGGCTCACGTTCGGCAGGATGTGGACAAACATGCGCGAAGTGGCCGAGGCGCCGATCGCCTGAGCGGCGAGCACGTACTCGCGCGAGCGGTGCTTCATGTACTCGGCGCGCACCAGGCGGTACATGCCGGTCCAGCCGGTGAAGGCGAGGATGATCACCACGGTCCAGATGCCGCTCGCGAAGAGATGGGCGAAGGCGCCGCTCCTCAGCACCGCGGCGAGCGAGAAGATCAGCAGGATCGACGGGATCGAGGTGAACACGTTGTACAGCCACTCGAGGAGATCGTTCACCCAGCGGCCGTAGAAGCCGGCAAAGGCGCCGAGCAGCGTGCCGATGAGCGTCGCGCAGAGCGCGGCCACCACGCCCACCGCGATCGACACCTGCGAGCCCTTGATCGCCTTGTCGAGCACATCGCGGCCCCAGCGGTCGCCGCCCCAGGGCAGCGTCATCGAGCGCTCGGGCTCGGTGCTTTTCAGCTCGCCGGTGCGCTTCGCCCATTCCTCGTACTTCGGCGCGAGCGGATCGACGTTGCGCAGGTCGGGCACCACGCCCTTGTGCTGGCTCTTCTTTTGCAGCGCCGCCTCGAGATTCGGCCGGTCGCCGAGGAACGCCGGATTGGCGTAAGGCACGCCGACTTCCTGGCTCCAGCCGCGCGCCAGCCAGCCCGAGGCGGCGAAGAGGATCATCACGAGATACGCGACGACGATGCCGAGCGAGACCGCGCCAACGCGGTCCTGCTGCAGGCGCCGCCAGAGCGCCGTCCAGGCGTTCTCGGGGGTAACGTCGAGGACGGCGGCCATCTAGCGCAGTTGAATTCGCGGGTCGACGAAGGTGTAGAGCACGTCGGCCGTGAGGTTGATGAGCATGGTGAGGACCGAGAGATAGATCGTCACCGCCTGGATCACCGGGTAGTCGCTGCGATTCACCGCCAGATAGATTTCCCGCCCGAGGCCCGGGATGGAGAAGAAAATTTCCAGGAGGAAACTGCCCACGAAGACCCCTGGAACCAGCAGCGACACATTGGTCAGCACCGGCACCAGCGCATTGCGCAGCACGTGCTTGCGCATGATCGCGGGCTCGGAAAGGCCCTTGGCGCGCGCCGTGCGCACGTAGTCGCTCTTCGTCTCGTCGAGGAAGAACGAGCGGTAGAGGCGCGTCTGCGGCGCAAGGCCCACAAGGGCCGCGAGCAGGATCGGCAGCGGCGCGTACGTGAAGAGATTGCGCCAGAAGCTGTCGCTCCAGCCCTGCACCGGGAACCAGCCGAGCTGGAAGCCGAGCACGTACTGGCCGACGATGATGTAGACGAGGAACGAGATCGACATCGCGGCGACGCAGATCGCCATCACCGTGCGGTCGAGCAGCGTGCCGCGGTAGTAGGCCACCAGCATCGCGGTCGGAATGGCGAGCGCCGCCTCCAAAAGCAGGATCGGAATCGTGATGGTGAGGGTCGCCGGCAGGCGCGTGAGGAATATGGACGAGACCTGCTCGCGCGTCATCCAGCTCTTGCCGAAGTCGAAGGTCAGGATCTCGCGCACGAAGATCCAGAGCTGCATCTGCGAGGGGTCGCCGCCGAAGAACTTGAAGAGCAGGAACACGAGCAGGATGACGCCCGCCAAAGTGGGCACCATCTGCCAAAGCCTGCGTAAGATATAGCCCGCCATGCTCCTCCTGCTGCGCGCCGCGATTCTAGCCTGCGTCCTGATCGCGCCGCCCGCGATGGCCGAGAAGGTGCTGCGCTACGCGTTCCTGATCGCCGAGACCGGCTTCGACCCGGTGCAGATCAACGACGTCTACTCGAGCATCATCATCGCGAACATGTTCGATCCGCCGCTCAACTACGACTACCTGGCGCGGCCCTCGAAGGCGAAGCCGAACACGGCCGAGCGGCTGCCGGAAGTCTCCGCCGACGGCAAGACCTGGACCGTGCGCATCCGCCCCGGCATCTACTTCGCCGACGACCCGGCGTTCAAGGGCAAGAAGCGCGAGCTCGTCGCGCAGGATTACGTCTACTCGATGAAGCGCCACTTCGACCCGAAGAGCAAGTCGCCGAATCTCTATCTGCTCGACAAGCTGGTCGTCGGCATGGACCCGGTGCGCAAGGCCGCCCTCTCCGGCGGCAAGTTCGACTACGACCGCGACGTGGAAGGCCTGCGCGCCATCGACCGCTACACGTTCCGCATCGTGCTCAACGAGCCGGTGCCGAACATGCTGTACTACCTCACCTACTGCAACCTCAGCTGCGCGGTGGCGCGCGAGGTGATCGAGGCCTATCCGGATCGCTCGATGGAGAAGCCGGTCGGCACCGGCCCCTACCGCCTCACGCAGTGGAAGCGCTCCTCGCGCATGGTGCTCGAGCGCAATCCGAACTACCGCGAGGAGTACTACCAGGAGGAGCCGCCGGCCGACGATCCCGTGAAGCAGGCGATCGCCGCAAGACTGCGCGGCAAGCGCCTGCCGATGATCGAGCGCATCGAGGTCTATGTCATCGAGGAGGCGCAGCCGCGCTGGCTCGCCTTCCTCAACGCCGAGCACGACATGATCGAGCGCACGCCGGCGGAATTCGTCAACCTCGCGGTGCCGGAAGGGCGCCTCGCGCCGAACCTGCAGAAGAAGAAAGTGCAGCTCAACCGCGTGTCCGATCTCGATCTCGTGTTCTTCTACTTCGGCATGGAGCACCCGGTGGTGGGCGGCTATACGCCGGAAAAGGTGGCGCTGCGCCGCGCCATCGCGCTCGCCTTCGATCCCGACGAGTGGATTCGCGCCGTCTATTACGGGCAGGCGATCCCCGCGCAATCGACGGTCCCGCCCGGCGCCTACGGCTTCGACCCCGAGACCGCCGGGCCGCTCGCGGAATTCAATCCGGCGAAGGCGAAGGCGCTGCTCGACGTCTACGGCTACGTCGACCGCGACGGCGACGGCTACCGCGAGGCGCCCGACGGCTCGAAGCTGGTGCTCGAGATGGCGACGACGCCCGACAGCCAGGGCAAGCGGACCGACGAGCTATGGCGCAAGTTCATGGATCGCGTCGGCATCAGGGTGGAGTTCAAGAAAAGGCAATGGCCCGAGCATCTCAAGGATTCGCGCGCCGGCAAGCTGATGATGTGGACGCTCGGCTGGCTCGCCTCGATGCCCGACGCCGACACGTTCTATGTGATCCTCAACGGCCCGAACAAGGGGCAGTCGAACCAGTCGCGCTTCGACCTGCCGCAATGGAATGCGCTCTACGACAAGTCCAAGGTGTTGCCGAACAGCGCAGAGCGCGACCAGATCTACCGCGAGATGGACAAGCTCTTCTTCGCCTACGCGCCGCTGCGCCCGATCGCGCACCGCGTCGTTACCGGGCTGTCGCACCCGTGGGTGATCGGCTACCAGCGCCACCCGGTGATGCGGGAGTTCTGGAAGTACCTGGATATCGACGAGTCAGCTCTGCCAGGACCGCGCGCTCGAGAAGCGCGGGCGGCAGCAGCCCCTGCGCGATGATCAGGTCGTGGAACTCCTGCTGATCGAATTTCTCGCGCAACGCGATCTCCGCCTTCATCCGCAGCTCGCGCAGCCGGCTGTAGCCGTATAGGTACGACACCGCCTGGCCGGGCTCGCGGAACGCGTAGCGGTCGGCCTCCTGCTGCGCCAGCGGCTCCGACAGCGTCACCTCGCGCATCAGGTATTCCTTCGCCGCCTCGGGCGTGATCCGCCCGAGGTTAACCATCGGATCGAGGAAGGCGCGCGCCGCGCGCATCAGGCGCAGCTGCAGCGCAAAGAGCTGCCCGTCGGCGGGGTAGTACGGCAGCATGATCGCTTCCGCATAGAGCGCCCAGCCTTCGGCATTGGTACTGTTCGAGGCGAACACCGCGCGAGCGAGCGGTACGCCGCGCTCCACCATCGCCGCATACTGCAGCTCGTGGCCCGGCCGCGCCTCGTGCGCGGTCAGCGTCCAGGCGGCCGCCGGAGCCGTGAAGTCGTCGGCCGGCGCCTTGGACTTCGCGTTGGGGTTGGTGAGCGGCAGCACGAACTCGCCGACCTCGCCGCGATTGCCCACCAGTCGCGGGGTGTTCAGGTACGGCGCCGGGATCGCGGCGGACTCCGCCTCGCTCGCCAGCCGAATCGACGCCGCACGCTTGGGCAGCGTGAGCAGGCGCTCGCGCTCAATGATCTTCTCGATCTCCGCCAGCCGCTCGCGATACAACGGCAGGATGCGCTCGGGGGCGAGCGGCTCGCGCTTGAGCTCGCGCAGGCGCTCGCGATAGTCGCCGCCGGCGAGCCGCTCCATCGCTTCGCGCACTTCGGCGAAGGTGGTCATGCCGAGCGCGATCGCCTGCTCGGGCGTGATGTCGACGCCGACGTTCTTCAGCCGGTCGGCATACAGCTCGCGCGGCAGCGCGGGCGTGGCACGGGCGCGCGCCAGCACCGTGCCGCGCACCCAGTCGCAATGCTCGCGGACCTGGGCCGCGAGGCGCTCGTGCGGCGCCTGCCAATCCTGCACGCCGCTCGCGCGGAAGAGCTCGGCAATGCCGGCGACATAGCGCGTGCAGTTGTGCAGCTGCTGCTCGACCTCGCCGCGATACGGCCAGGCGAGCTTCGCGTTGGCACGCTCCATGGTGCGCTCGCGCGCGAGCTGCGCGACCGGTGCCGCGCCCGGCGCCATGCCGGCGTAGCGCCGCAGCCGCTCGAGCGCGTGCTGCTGGCGCGCCTGCGGGTTGCGCTTGTCGAGCAGCACCTGCAGGCCCTCGAACATCTGGCGCGGCAGATCCCGGAACGGCACGAGCAAGCGCTCCTCGAGCGCCGCGGTGCGCCGCATCCGCGCCAGCGCATCCATCGTGATGTCGAGGTCCTCGCGCACGTGGACCTCGCGCTCCTTTTGCTTCAGCGCCGCCAGGCGCTGCGCCATCGCGCCCAGCGCGGCATCGATCCGCTTCGTGCGCCCGGGCTTGAGGTCCGTCACCTCGGTATCGAAGCGCTCGACGCCGATGTAGGACATCCATTCCGGATAGAACGCGCCGAGCGTCTCGAATACCATCGCGGTATTGCGGTCGCTGCGCTCGATCCACGAGCGGTCCTGCGCGAGCGACGGCATACTCACGACGACGAGCGCCAGCATCCAGATCGAAAATCCTCGCGCAGATAGGGTGCGTGAGCTCATTGGCGCGCTCGATAGTTATCTGAGCGCATTGTATCCACCGACGAGCAACCATTTCCTGGACCTCGAGCAGCTCTCGGCGCCGGACATCCGCTTTTTCGTCGCGCGGCGGGCCGGCGCGCCGCTCGCCTGCGGCGCGCTGCGCATCGATCGCGCGGGCTACGGCGAAGTGAAGCGCATGTACGTCGCGCCCTCGGCGCGCGGCCAGGGCCTGGGCCGCGCGATCCTCGCGCGGATCGAGGAGCGGGCCGCGAGCGAAGGGCTCGCGCTCATGCGCCTGGAGACCGGCATCCGCCAGGCCGAAGCCATCGCGCTCTACCGCAGCTCGGGCTACGTCGACTGCGAGCCCTTCGGCGAGTACCGGCTCGACCCGCTCAGCCGCTTCATGGAGAAGCGCCTGCGTCCTACCTGAGCGCCTTGTGCATCACGCGTGTGGACCGGCTCGGGCGCGCGACGATGCGAAACCCCGCCTTCTTGTAAGCCGGCACCAGGCCGGTGTACCCGGCACAGCCCTGCAGCGACTCGGCCACCACCGGATAGCCCTCGAGCAGCCGGGCGCCTTTGCGCCGCGCTTGACGCGCCGCCGCGTCGAGCAGCGCGCTCATCAGGCCGGTGCGCCGATGCTCCTTGGCGACGAAATAGCAGGTGATGCTCCACACGCCGGGGATCTCGCCCACGGGCTTGAGGGTCGGCGACGCGGCCAGCGCCGCGTACTCGCTGCGCGGCGCGAGCGCGCACCACGCGACCGGCTTGCCGTTGCGGTAGGCGAGGAGCCCTGGCTCGGCGCCCGAGCGCACCTAGGCCCGCAGCGCCGCCTTTCGCTCTTGCCCTGCTAAGGAATGGAAATCCTTCCGGCGAAGGCGCCAGAACATGCACCAGCAGTTGAAATACGCGCCGCTTGGGCCGAACAGCTTTTCTAGATCGCGCCAGCGCGCGCGCGTAGCAGGACGTATGGCATACACCGGGAAGCGGGCGCAGAGCGCCTTCACTTCGCCGGCAACGTGTTCGAGGTTCGCGTTCTCGTGCGGATTGTCGAGCACGTCCGCGATCAGGTGCGCGAGCAGCTCGGCCTCGGCATGGCGGAAGCCGCGCGTGGTCATCGCCGGGCTGCCGATGCGCACGCCGCTCGTCACCGCCGGCTTCTGCGGATCGTTCGGGATCGCGTTCTTGTTCACCGTGATGTGCGCGCGGCCGAGCGCCGCCTCGGCATCTTTGCCGGTGATGTTCTTCGGCCGCAGGTCCAGGAGGAACAGGTGGCAGTCGGTGCGCCCGGAGACGACGCGCAGGCCGCGCTCGACCAGCACCTTCGCCATGGTGCGCGCGTTCTCCAAGACACGGGTCTGGTAGCCCTTGAAATCGGGCTTGAGGGCTTCGCCCAGCGCCACCGCCTTCGCGGCGATCACGTGCATCAGCGGCCCGCCCTGTAGCCCAGGGAAGATCGAGCTGTTGATCGCTTTTTCCTGCTCGGCGAGGCCGAAGATCATGCCGCCGCGCGGCCCGCGCAGCGTCTTGTGCGTGGTGGTGGTGACGAAATCGGCGATGCCGATGGGCGAGGGATAGAGCCCGGTGGCGATCAGCCCGGCGTAGTGCGCGATGTCCGCCATCAGCAGCGCGCCGCACTTGTCGGCGATGGCGCGAAAGCGCTTCCAGTCGATCGCCAGCGCATAGGCCGAGGCGCCGGTGACGATCAGCTTCGGTTTTTCCGCCATGGCAATGCGCTCGGCCGCGTCGTAGTCGATCTCCTCGTCCTTGGTGAGCCCGTAGGACACCACGCGGTAGAGCTTGCCCGAGAGATTGACCGGCGAGCCGTGCGTCAGGTGCCCGCCCATCGCGAGCGACATGCCGAGGACGGTGTCGCCCGGCTTGAGCGCCGCGGTGTAGACCGCCTGGTTCGCCTGCGAGCCCGAATGCGGCTGCACGTTCGCCCAGGGCGCGCCGAACAGCTTCTTCGCGCGCTCGATGGCGATGGTCTCGGCGATATCGACGTACTCGCAGCCGCCGTAGTAGCGCTTGCCCGGATAGCCCTCGGCGTACTTGTTGGTGAGCTGGCTGCCCTGCGCGATCAGCACCTGGCGGCTGACGTAGTTCTCCGAGGCGATCAGCTCGACGTGGTCTTCCTGGCGCTGGTTCTCGAGGCGGATGGCATTCCACAGCTCGGGGTCCGACTGGGCGAGCAGGTTGGGCGCGAACATGGGAGTAGAACCGGAAAGGCGCCGATTCTACACTTCGACTGGTGAAGCTCGCGCTCATCCTCCTCGGCTTGTGGCTCGCGCCGGCGCAGGCATTCCCCACCAAGCCGGTGCGCGTGATCGTCGCCTTCACGCCCGGCGGAGCCACCGACATCATCGCGCGCACGCTGATGCCCAGACTCGCCGAGCTCTGGGGCCAGCCCGTCGTGGTGGAGAACCGCCCGGGCGCAACGCGGCACTGAATTCCGCCCTGCCCTACGACCCGCGGCGCGACTTCGTGGACATCGCGCCACTCGCGAGCCAGGCGCAGGCCCTGGTCGTCAATCCGGCGTCCAGGATCCGCAGCGTCGCTGAGCTGATCGCGGCGGCGAAAGCCAAGCCCGGCGAAGTGACCTACGGCTCGTCCGGCATCGGCAGCGGCGCGCATTTCGCCGCCGAGAAGTTCCGCATCGCCGCCGGGATCGAGGTGCTGCACATCCCGTACAAGGGCGGCGCGGACGCGATCAACGACACGGTCGCCGCGCGGCTCGCGTTCACTTTCAACACCCTCTCGCTCGCGCTCCCTTACATCCGCGACGGGCGCCTCCTCGTCCTGGGCGTGAGCTCGACGCAGCGCTCGAGCCTGCTGCCGGAGGCGCCGACCATCGCCGAATCCGGATTGCCGGGGTTCGAATTTACCTTCTGGAACGGCCTATGGGCACCAAGCGGAACGCCGGCGGCGATCGTCGACAAGATTGCGCGCGACCTCGCCCAGGTCGTCGCCATGAGCGAGGTGCGCGAGCGCCTTGGGCGCCTCGGTGCCGAGCCGATGGCGATGACGCCCGCCGAGTTCGCGCGCTTCGTGCGCGCCGAGACCGAAGCTGCGGAACGGATCGTCCGGATTTCCGGCATCAAGGCACAATGAGCCACGCAGAGGAGGAGCGATGACGGCGCGACACCCGCGGCCAGCGGAGCTTCAAGGCATGTCGATCGAGGAGATTGCGCAGCGCTATGTCGCACGCTTTCGCGACCGCAAGGCCGACTGGGCCGCCTTCGAGGACGCGAAGCTGGAAGGCTTCAAGCGCGCGCAGCACCGCTTCATCGGCGCCGGCGGCTCCGGCAAGCACGGCGACGCGAGCGTGATTCCACCGCGCGGCTTCACACTCTCGATCATGTACGTCGAGCCCGGCCAGGGCAACGCCGCGCATACGCACGAGGTGGAGGAAGTGTTCTTCGTCCTCAAGGGACACCTGACCGCATTCCTCGAGGACGAAAGCGGCCGCCGCCTCGATGTGCGGCTCGGACCCTGGGAATGCATCGCCTGCCCGCCCGGCGTGATCCACGGCTATATCAACGACAGCCTCGAGCCGGTGTACTTCCAGGTGATGCTCGGCCGCGCGCGCCCCGACACCATGGGCTACGCCGACGAGCAGCTCTACCAGCGGCGCGACGCGCACCTGAAGGGCTAGCAATGGCGCGGCTTTGGCTCCTGGTGCTTGCGCTCGCCGTCCATGCGGCGTTCGCGCAGCCCTTCCCCAGCAAGCCGATGCGCCTCATCGCGCCCTTCGCGCCCGGCGGCGCGCTCGACCTCATCGCGCGCGGCGTCGGCGCGAAGCTCTCGGAGAGCACCGGGCAGCCGGTGATCGTGGAGAACCGCGCCGGCGCGTCGGGTGCGATCGGCTCGGAGTTCGTCGCCAAGTCGGCGCCGGACGGCTACACGCTGCTGCTCGGCGCCACGACGACGCACGGCATCAACCCGGCCTTCAATCCGAAGAGCCTGCCTTACGACGCGGTGAAGGACTTCACCGCGGTGAGCCTGGTCGCCACCATTCCGCATGCGCTGATCGTGAATGCGCGCCTGCCGGTGAACTCGGTGCAGGATCTGGTGCGCCTGGGGAAGACGCGCTCGCTCAATTACGGCTCGGCGGGCAACGGCTCGCCGCATCACCTCGCCGCCGAGCTCTTCAAGTCGCTGACCGGAATCGAGGCGGTGCACGTGCCGTACAAAGGCTCAGGACCCGCGCTCGCCGACCTGATGGCGGGCAATCTCGATTTCATCTCGGTCGAATACACCGCCGCGGAGCCGCACGTGAAGAGCGGCAAGCTCAAGGCGCTGGCGCTCGCCACGCGCGAGCGCGTTGCCGGGATCGATCTGCCGACCGTGGCCGAAGCCGGCTACCCGGGCTTCGAGGTCACGTCCTGGTATGCGATCTTCGGCCCGGCGGGCATGCCGTCCGAGGTCACGCAGAAGCTTTCCGCGGAGATCCACAAGGCGGTGACGCAGACCGACCTGCGCGATCGGCTCCAGGGCCTGGGAACCACGCCGATCGGCAGCAGCTCCGAGGAGCTCGCCGCCTATCAGCGCAGCGACATCGAGCGCTGGACCAAGGTAGTGAAGGCGGCCGGCATCAAGCCCGAGCAATGAAGCTGCCCGCGTTCGACTACGCCGCGCCGGCCACTCTCGGCGAGGCGCTCAGCCTGCTTGCCGCCAACCCCGGCGCCAAGGCGCTCGCCGGCGGGCAGAGCCTGATTCCAACGATGGCATTCCGCCTCGCGGCGCCCTCGATGCTGGTCGATCTCGGCAAGCTGGAGGAGC